>NZ_JBHRRZ010000038.1:0-177675 GCF_042643265.1 Virgibacillus sediminis
CTTTCATTGATTGAAACAAGTTCATCACCGCCTTTGGAAATTCTATCTTAAGAATAACATGTAAAGAAAATGAATTTTAGAAAAATGGACAAAAAATAAGGCTGTCGAGAACTTTCTCGACAGCCTGGCTGGTGTAGCCTGGATGTTCCTTTTACGTTTTGGATATGACTTCTACCTTATCTTCTTTCCCTACCACGATTTTATCGGCCATACCGATAAAAAGGCCTGTTTCAATGACACCGACAATGGATTTCAATTCACTATGTAATACTTCCGGGTCGGTGATCTGGCCGAATGGGCAATCCAGAATATAGTTCCCATTATCTGTAATATATGTTTCTCCTTGGCTTGTCCGCAATGTCGGAGAGCATCCAAGATTAGAAATTTGTTCAGCAGTTACTTCCCATCCAAATGGCAGCACCTCGACTGGTAAAGCAAATTCACCCAGATGGGATACTAGTTTGGATCCATCAACGATGATGACCAGTTCCTTTGCTGCAGCGGCTACCACTTTCTCACGGAATAATGCTCCCCCTCCACCTTTGATCAGGTGCAGATTCTCACCTACCTCATCTGCTCCGTCAATGGTAAGGTCAAGCTCCTGAACCTTGGAGAAGTCTGTCAATGGCACCCCGAATTCCCTTGCCCACTCGGCAGTGGTATTGGAAGTAGGGACTCCCTGGATTTGCAGTCCTTCTTTCACCTTTTCTCCAAGTTTCTTTACCATCCAGTAGACAGTGGAACCAGAGCCAAGGCCTACGGTCATACCGTCCTTGATATCATCGGCCGCTGCTTCTCCGACAAGCTTCTTTAACTGATCTGCCTCTTTCATTCCATCTCCTCCTCTCGGGAAATGTTTTCCCTAGTCTACCTTACCATTTATCTTGCGCCATGTCTTGGCAAGGCCATATGCAATCCGGCCGGCAACCTGTTTATTCCGGTCATACGAAAGATGGGCCAGAGGATTCCAACTGGTGAATAACCCGCCCGCATTGACGGCAATGTCCTCCGTAACCGCCTCCTCGAAAGCCTCATTGATTGCCTTCAGCGGAAATGCCAGCACATCATCTTTATCATAGAAATTTACCCACTCCCCTTCCAGGCTCGGATAATAGTCATAAATGGCTGGTGTGGGAATGGTGATAGGCAAGCCGAAATCAATATAGCGCAGCGTCCATAATGCCATCGGACTCCCCAAGGTATAGAACAAAGACAAGGTATGGCATCGTTCCAATGGCGACATCTCAACATCTTCTCTCGAATTGGCACTTCGGCTTCCCGGATGATGCTGAAGGTCGTAAAAGTAATTGCCCGCTACAATGGAGCCGAGACTATGGGCAATCACACATAGTGGGGCATCTGGTCCCGCTTTTTTACGAAGCCTGTTGAGCGCAGCTGCCAGTACAGCATGCACCTTATCATAATTGAGTTTCCCATTTGCCGCCGGCTGATATGCCACCGCGTCTGCTAAAAATTCTATAACAAACCGCCTTAGTCCGGTGTAATCAAGGTCGGCGCTTTCCTTAAGTCTGCCCCATAGCTCCTCTTGTTCCGGAGCAAAAACTTCAGACCAATAGACAGGCTCAAAAATGAGTTCCTGATCAACGTGTTTTACCCCGGTAAGGCGTTCAAATTCCTGAGATACTGCTGCAATGGTGTCGCGGGCGAAATCCTTATCCGGTGTTCCTGCTCCATGTATCACCGCTACTGCTATCCGCAACGGAATCCCCCCATCTATGGCCGGGTTCTTATACTTAGAGCTTACTAGATGCCGGCCCAGTTTTTAAGTTATAAATTACCCATTTTCTATTTTTTTCCTTTTACTACCAACAGTATTTCTTGCCTAATCAGGAAAAAGGCCCACTAATGTGGACCTTTTTCCCCATTTATTATTGCACTGTCTCCGGGTTTTCTTGGGTTAAACTGATTTCCTGCGGCTCCCACCAGTCAGCTTCAATAGAGTAGTTCTGTACTCGATTGTTGACAGGCACCAATTCCGCCCGATAAAGGGTCGGAAATACAGGGATCTCCTCAACCATCAATTTCTGCCACTCACTATATACTTCTTTACGATAGTCCAAGTCAAGGGCAGCTTTGGATGACCCTTCTTCCAGCAACCTATCATTTTCTTCGCTGGCATAACGGGAATAGTTGAACATGGCATCCCTGCCATAAAGGCCTGCAGGATCCACATCTGTACCTACTCCCCATGCCCCTTGATAGATATCAATCTCTGGATCGTCAGCCTCTACTCTGTCGTAGAACGAATTAAATTCCAATAGACGCCCATCTAGCAATTGGACATTCAAGCCAACTTGGTTCCACGCTTGAATATAGTAATTGACAAGAGGTTCAGCAGTATCGCCGCCAGACATGGATGCAAAGTTGATCACCAGCTCTTCTCCCTCTGGTGTTTCACGCATGCCATCTCCATTAGTATCTTCATACCCAGCCTCGTCTAGGATCTGTTTTGCCATATCCGGGTCATATGTCGGTGCTTCAATGGATGGATCGTGATACTCCGCATGATATGGCGGAATCAAGGTATTGGCATTCCAGCGAAGCCCATTATAGAATTGGTTGCCAACTGCCTCATTATCAACGGCATACCACATTGCACGGCGCAAGTCCACATCTGCCATTTTTGCATTTTCATCCATAACTACCTCGCCTGCTTCTTCATCCCATTCACCCAACTTGAATCCGATGTAGGTGTAGGCACGGTCAACACGGCCCAGAAATTCAACATTTGTCAAACTTTCTTCTACATCCGGATATTGATCTGTAGGAAAGCTGTCAACCAGGTCTACCTCACCGTTTTCCAATGCCTGTACAACGGTCTGTGGGTTTACGACTTTTACTGTTACCCCGTCCAGTTTAGGCTCGCCTTTCCAGTAATCTTCATTCGCCGTCATTGTTACTGATTCGCCCGGCACGATACTTTCCACCTTGAAGGCTCCCATACCGATAGGGTTTTCCCTCACTTCCTCAGATTCTGCCATCTCTGCTACCGGGATGTCCTCGAATACGTGTTTCGGGAGGGCATATGGCCAGATTCCGCCTGCAAGAAGGGATGGCCCAGCTTCCAGGAAGGTGATTTGCAATGTTTTCTCATCGATTACCTCGATGCCGGAAATCTCATCAGCTTCCCCGTTATGATATTCATGCATCCCTTCTACATTTGTGAAACTGGAGTCATAACGGATGCCTGTATAATCCGGATGGCCGATCACTTCATAAGAATAGGCCCAATCCTCGGCTGTAACCGGCTCTCCGTCATGCCAGTTCACTCCATCACGGATGGTCAACGTGAACACCGTGCCATCATCGCTTACTTCGAAAGTAGCGGCCCCATCATTTGTATAGTTAAAACTCTCATCTATTGACAGTAATTCATCATCGAACCAATCGATTATTTCCGCGTCATAAGCACTGGAATAAAAGGCCCAATTCAACGTCCCTTCAAACACGGTATCTGTTACCAGACCGAAATTCAGGGTCCCTCCATCAATTGCTTCTCCCCCATTAGTTGTAACGGGCTCGAAGTCTTCTATGGAATAGAGTTGGTCATCTGCCCCCTTTTTCGTGCCCTCGCCTGTAGATTCAGAACCGGAATCTCCGGCCCCTTCCGAGCTGTCCCCACCGCTCTCATTGCCGCAAGCTGCCAGCACGAGAAGCAATACTATCATAAGTGCAACTAGCCACTTGCCAACTTTTCTTTCTTCCATCCTTGTAACCTCCCCTTTTAATCTTTTCCTTTGCCCGCCAGGAACCCCGGCCAGCTGTATACGCCACATCAATACAAGGACCTATTGATGATGGCACCGATGAAAATTGACTGCTGCTGCCTCCAGGCGGTCACCTCCTTAAAGATCTAGTATAAAAAGTCAGCCTCTCCGCTGTCTGGCATCCGTGGCACGTTTTAAAGCCTCTCCGACATTGCGCACCGCCAGCATCAGCAGAAGAATAAGTACAGCAGCAGGCATCCAGATCCACCATCTATATTCTAATGTCTGTGGATTGGTTGCATAGCTCAACAATGTTCCAAGGCTTGGAGTACTCTCCGGGAATCCAAAGCCTAAGAAGGAAAGCCCCGACTCCAGGCCGATATTAGCAGCAAGATTAAGTGTCATCGTGACAACAATCAAGGAGGTGATATTAGGCAACACCTGGGTGAACATGATTTTGAAATCGGATGATCCCAATGTTTTGGAAGCCTGGGCATAATCCAATTCTTTTTCCTGCAGGGCTTTCGAGCGAATCAGCCTCGCTATCCCCATCCAGAGGAATGCCGTCATGATCAGGGAGAAGGAGATAATGCTGTAATCCGGCACCATTGAAACAAAGACAATGACGATCATTAACATCGGCAGAATCATAAAGAAGTCCAATACCCTCATTAGTGCATTATCGATATGGCCGCCAAAATAACCGGAAACCAATCCGTAAATGATACCGATAGCCCCACTCATCAATGTAACAAGAAAGCCGATGGAAAGGGAGTTTCTAGTACCGATGATCAATTGGCCAAATATATCGCGGCCGCCATAGTCCGTCCCCAGCCAAAACTGTTCACTGGGTGGCTCGTGAATAGCGAATAAATCAACTTTTACAATTTCATCCTGATCTAGGAACAGAGCGATCCCATAGACAAGAACCGTTATGACTACAAGAAAGATCAGGGAGGCAAGAGCCAGTTTATCCCGTACAATCTCCCGCCAGAGGACCTGCATACCGGAAGGGCTCCTGGTGGAATCCATCTTCTCCGCTTCTGCATTCATTTTATTTGATTCCATTCTTCTCACCTCAGTGTCTATCTAATTCTTATTTGATACGTATGCGCGGATCCACGATGCTCAAGATGATGTCTGATAGCAGCGCCCCAAGAATGGAAGCGATACCAAACAGCAGAACAACTGAAGTTACCACACTATAGTCCCTTAGGTTAATAGATTCCAAGAAAAGCTGGCCCATGCCTGGGTAACCAAAAATCTGCTCGATAAAAACCGTGCCGCTGATTAGGCTGGTGATTTCCCAGCCGAAAAATGCGGCAATCGGCAGCAGGGAATTTCTTAAAATATGCTTATTATAAACCCTTGATTCTGAAGCACCTTTGGCCCTAGCCGTCACGATAAAATCACGCTGCTTGGTGTCGATGATTTCACTTCGTAGATACTGAACCGTATTGACGGTGGTGATCAGTGCCAAGGACAAGCCAGGCAAAATCAAATGATAAATTCTGCTTAGGAAATAATCGAATGTCCCAGGCTCCAGTCCCGGAGCAACACTGCCACTTGTCGGAAACCAGCCCAGGTTATACCCGAATACCCAAAGCATGACAAGCGCGAAAATGAATAATGGTGTAGCAAAACCAATATACGTATAGCCTGTGATCCCTTGATCCAGCAAAGTATCATTATATCTCCCACTTAAGATACCCAGTGGTATAGCAATTAGATATGTAAATATCAATGTCACCAGGGAAAGCCAAAAAGAGTTGATGATCCTCTGTTCCATTAGTTCGGTCACCGGCATTTTAAAACGGAAGGATTGACCAAGATCACCCTGCACCGCACCAGCAACCCAATCACGGTATTGTATATACCAAGGATCATTCAAACCCATTTTCTCCCTTTGTTCTTCCAGTGTAGCCCTGTCCACATTTGGATCAAGCATTCCGGTAAGAGCATCTCCCGGCATGGCCTGAGCCATCAAAAAGACGAGCACACTCAGTATGATAATCTGCGGCATGGTGATCAACAGCCGCCTCACTATGAATTTCCACATCTGCCAATCACCCTCTCTCCGGCAGGGCCACCAGGTGAGATTCCGAAATCGGCTTCAACCCGTATGCCAAGCCCTCGTTGTCAAAATAATCATCGTAAGACTGCTCATATTCCCGCTTGACTTCCTGACGATATAGGAACTGCTCTTTCCGGTTCGCCGGATTGATATCGGGCATGGCGGCAATCAGACGTTTGGTATAAATGTGCTGTGGATGGTTGAAAATATCTTCATTCGTGCCCTTTTCGACATAGCGGCCTTTGTACATGATAGCAATATCATCACACATATGCTTGACGATTCCCAAATCATGGCTGATAAATAAATAGGTGAGATTCAGTTCTTTCTGGATATCCTGCATAAAATTCAACACCTGTGCCTGGACAGACACATCCAGGGCTGATACAGGCTCATCAGCGATAATCAGTTTGGGCTTCAAGGCGATTGCTCTGGCTACTCCGATCCGCTGCCGCTGGCCCCCGGAAAATTCATGGGGGTATTTTACGATACTTTCAGGACTTAATCCCACCATTTCAAGCAGTTCTTGTACCCGTTTCTTCTCTTCCTGCCTGCCGAGCTTCTCGAAATTCCTTAAAGGCTCGGCTACAATATCAAGCACCCTTTTCCTTGGGTTCAAGGATGAATATGGATCTTGAAAAATCATCTGAATATCCTTGCGCATCCCCCTTGTCTTGCTTTTCCTTCCGGTAATATCCTTGCCTTCGAAAATAACTTGGCCTTCCGTAATATCCTCCAAACCGATGATCGCTTTACCTGTTGTTGATTTACCGGAACCGGACTCACCGACAAGGCCATAGGTTTTTCCTTCTTCTATGGTAAAGGAGACATCATCTACTGCCTTGATATGATCCATGGTACGGTTGAAAATGCCGCCTTTGACTGGAAAATAAACTTTCAGATTCTTGACTTCAAGTAACCCCATGGGCCTGCCCCTCCTTGCTTTCTTCCGGGAAATAGAAATGTTTATAGCATGTACAGCGTACAAAATGTCCAGGGCTCACTTCATGCAGCTCTGGACGGGGTTCATGTGCCGAGTCATCTATCCATGGAATACGCGCGGCAAAACGGCAGCCTTCTCTCGGAAGATGTTTAAGTGAGGGTACAATCCCCTGGATGACATGCAGTTTATCCTGCCCTTCTGTCGGCACCGAATTCAGCAAAGACCTAGTATACGGATGCAGCGGTCTGTCAAACAGCGTATATACATCCGCGATTTCCACCACCTGACCGGCGTACATGACAGCGACCCTGTCGGCCATTTCGGCCACGACTCCCAAGTCATGAGTAATAAGGATGATACCGGACTGCATGTCTTCTTTTAGTTCCCTGATCAGATCCAGGATTTGCGCCTGGATGGTTACATCCAATGCAGTTGTCGGTTCGTCCGCAATCAAGAGCTCCGGCTTATTTGCAATGGCAATGGCGATCATCACCCGCTGCCTCATTCCTCCGGATAATTCATGGGGAAACTGTTGGAATACATATTCCGGCCGTGGAATCCCTACCTGGTCCAGCAGTTCAATGATTCTGCGCTTCCGCTGCCTTTGGGTCATTTCCGGCCGATGGAGAATCAAGGTCTCGGCAATCTGATCGCCTATCTCCATCAGTGGATTTAATGCCGTAAGCGGATCTTGAAAGATCATTGCCATTTCATCTCCACGCAGTTTGTTCAGTGCTCCCGGCGAGATTTCAGCAATATTCCGATCCTTGAACATAATATTCCCTTCAATTCTCGCTCTCGTGTGCAAGCCCATAATAGAAAATGCCAAGGCACTTTTGCCTGAGCCCGATTCACCCACAATTCCAAGCACCTCATTTTTATTCAAAGCGATGGACACATCATCCACCGCCGCATAATAGTCATCACCTATACGAAAAGATGTCTTCAAATTTTTTATATCTAATAATTTTTCTTTGTTTCCCACGATAATCCCCCTTAACAGAAGCTGCACCTATAATAGAAGGGTTTGGGGTGATTCACCCCAGTCCAGACTCCGAGCCGCCAACAAAATATCCTAAGTTCGTCTGAAGACGGCAGTGCTTTTCTCTTTCCAGCCTTCCATTATTTCCTTTACAATTCACTTGTAGGTTGAAACTTCTGATAATTGTCTGTAAAAAATTAGCCTTCCCATGAGTGTTTGGTTTTCAGGGGTTGTACTACTGTCTGGTGTTTTGAAAGATTGGTTGGCAAGAGGCTGCGGAAGTGTCTGTCTTGGCTGCTGTTCATGGCGTCCCCCGTTTCGAAAACGATGTATGGTAGTACAGCTGATAGTACAGCTGTACAAGAGGATAGTGTAAAAATTACGAAGTAGAGTTGAAATATAATTTTAGTAGGTTAAGAGTAGTATAATTTAAGATTTTTGATAATGCAATATCTTTTTACAGATTCGGCGGTGCATGTTCTCTTTTACTGTCGGCTTTTGTAAGTAATCGGAACGAAGAACCGCTTGTAATTGGGAATTTATGGATGCTTTGCAGTTACAGGACTTCTCTGTTATATATCAAACTTTTTCCAGAAAAAATAGGAGGGATATAAAGTGAAACTATATGGACTTGGATCCATGGAAGAAAGAATAGAGAAATTAGAAGACGCCGTCTCACAATTTGCCGATCGTTCCCAACAATATGATGAGGAAGGGAGCTTTCCGTTTGAAAATTTCCAGGTACTGAAAAATATTGGGTATCCGGCCCTTTCTATCCCAAAAAGATACGGCGGCCTGGGAATCACTCTTTATGAACTTCTTAAAATGCAGGAAACTATTGCGAAAAAAGATGGCGCAACAGCTCTATCCATCGGTTGGCACATGGGCATCACCAAACATCTTGGGGAGAATGAAATTTGGCCAGAGGAGAAGTATAAACGATTTGCCGAAGACGTCAAAGAAAACGGAGCATTACTTAATAATGCAGCAACTGAGCCGGCAACAGGAAGCCCAACCCGCGGGGGAAGACCGGAGACCACAGCGCAAGGGACAGATACCGGCTGGATGATCAACGGCCGGAAAACATTTACCACCATGGCTCCTATCCTGGACTATTTTGTAGTGAGTGCTTCCATTGAAGGAACAGACCAAACAAGGAACTTTCTGGTTCACCGGAGAAACTCCGGCGTCTCTGTGGAAGAGACATGGGATTCCATTGCCATGCGGGCCACTGGCAGCCATGACCTCGTACTTAATGATGTACAAGTAAATAAGGATGACTTAGTGGAATACATCAAGCCGGGTAACAAACCTGCAGCAGGGTGGCTCCTGCATATCCCTGCATGTTATTTAGGCATTGCAAGAGCGGCACAAAAATATGCTGTTGATTTTGCCTCGACATACTCACCCAACAGCATTGAGGGCACCATCTCCGATTTGCCTAACGTCAAGCAAAAGCTGGGAGAGATTGAATTATTGCTGATGGAGAGCGAGCACTTCCTATATAATGTCGCTGCTCAATGGGATGAGGGAAACTTGGAAAAACGCAATGCGATGAAACCGGTTCTCGGTGCGGTAAAGCTTTCTGTCGTCAATAAAGCAGTCGAAGCGGTCGACATAGCCATGAGAGTGGCTGGTGCGCGCAGCCTTTCCCGGCAGAATCCCCTGCAGCGCCATTACCGTGATGTACGTGCCGGACTGCATAACCCACCTATGGATGATATGACCATTATGCAGTTGGCAGCCAAGAGTCTAGATGATTATTCCTGACTCTCATTTTTACAATCCTTGGCGTTTTAGAAATTTAATTGAAATACAAATGTAAGATTATCTCCTTCATAAGTGTGGTATTAGATTATAAGATATATCATGCTTTTTTTACGAATACAAGGCTTCGATTAAATTAAGCTGATGCCATGCATATCAGCTATCTAGGGGTGAGACACATGAAAGGAATCATACTTGCCGGCGGCAGTGGAACAAGACTGTCACCGAGCACAAACAGTATCAATAAACATCTGCTCGCCGTGTACGACAAACCGATGATCTATTATCCGCTCTCCGTATTGATGCTCGGAGGGATTAAAGAAATCATGATCATCAGTACACCAGAAGATACGTCACGCTTCCAACAGCTCTTAGGTGATGGCTCAGAGCTTGGAATCCGCCTGGAATATCAGGAGCAGAGGGAGCCAAAGGGAATACCTGAAGCGTTGATCATTGCCGAAGACTTTGTCGGCATCGACAAGGTGGCATTGATTCTGGCTGACAACATCTTCTACGGCCAAGGGTTCACCACCCTGCTCCGGAAAGCCATCAAGAACCACCGGCATGCCACTGTTTTCGGCTATCGTGTGAAAGACCCGGAAAGATTTGGAGTTGTGGAATTCGACCGCTTCCAAAAGGTTCTCTCACTGGAGGAAAAACCCCAAGATCCGAGATCGGATTTCGCTGTGACTGGTCTGTACCTATACGACCACCGTGCCGTAAAGATCGCCAAAAAGCTGAAACCGTCGGCAAGAGGTGAACTGGAAATCACTGATTTAAATAAAGAATACTTAAAACGCGGCCAGCTGGATGTAGAGCTGCTCGGCCGTGGCTTTGCATGGATGGACGCTGGCACACATGAATCACTGTTTGAAGCAGCCGAGTTTGTAAAAATCACGCAGCAACGGCAAGGCTTCAAGCTGGCCTGTTTGGAAGAGATCGCCTACTACCTAGGATATATTTCTAAAGATGAGCTAAACCGGAAAGGGAAGTCGATGGAGAAGAATGACTACGGCCAATATTTGCTGGAGATTGCTGCCCGGAAGCATACTACCCAATACTGGGACCCGGATTCCATCGATCAGCATCCGATGTTGGGGCTGGCTGGAAATGAATAATGACCAGCAGACACTGCTAATTACAGGAGGAGCCGGATTCATCGGCTCTAACTTCATCGACTTTTTTACAGAAAAATATCCGAAAACCCAGGTATTAAATATTGATAAGCTTACTTACGCAGGCAATCTGGATAATCTCCGAGAGATTGAACCGAGGAAGAACTACCATTTCATTCAGGGAGACATTGGAGATGAAGATACGGTTACTTCCATTTTTGAAGAATATGATATCTCAGGTGTGATCAATTTTGCTGCTGAATCCCATGTGGATCGGTCCATTGAGGACTCCCATGCATTTGTGGAGTCCAATGTGCTTGGCACCCTAACCTTATTAAATGCAGCCAAAAAGGATTGGGAGGAAAAGGGAGAGCTTGCGACCAGAAGGTTCCATCAAATTTCCACCGATGAAGTCTATGGCTCCCTCGGTAAAGAAGGAAGCTTTTCCGAGTCCACCCCATACAATCCAAGGAACCCATACAGTGCATCCAAGGCCAGTGCAAACTTCTTTGTCAAAAGCTTCGGCCACACGTATGGGATGAATGTGGTCATCTCCTCGAGTTCCAATAATTATGGCCCTCGGCAACATAAGGAGAAGCTGATTCCAACTATCATCCATCATGCTTTGGATGGAAAACAGATTCCTATTTATGGGGACGGAGAAAACATCCGTGACTGGCTGTATGTCATGGATCATTGCCGAGCACTCGATGCAGTCTATCATCAAGGCGGCCCTTTGGAGACATATAATATCGGCGGAGGAAATGAACGAACCAATAAGGAAATAGCCTCACAGATTTGTAGCATCCTGGATGAATTCGTCCCCGATTACCGCCAGTCTTCCGCTATTATGAGCTATAAAGAACTAATTACATTCACCGAGGATCGGAAAGGGCATGACCGGAGATATTCAGTAGATGACCGGAAAATCAGACAGGAACTGGGCTGGGAGCCTGTAGTTGATTTCGCTTCGGGACTCTGGAAAACCGTAGAATGGTATGTGAACGAATGGAAAAAAGTCCAGACATTCTAATATCGGTGGTGATCCCGGTCTATGGCTGTGAAACCTGCCTGGTAGAGCTTTGCAGCCGTATCCGTGACACCATTACCAGTATCCCAGCCCAATATGAAATCATCCTGGTCAATGACGCCAGCCCTGATGGAGCTTGGGAAACCATCAGGAAACTTAGTGAACAAGACACAAACATTACTGGATTGGACTTTGCACGAAACTTCGGCCAGCATCATGCTATTACCGCCGGTCTCGACTATACAAACGGAGATTGGGTTGTTGTCATGGACTGTGACCTGCAAGACCGTCCGGAAGAGATTGCCAGCCTCTATCAAAAGGCATTGGAAGGATATGAAGTGGTGTTTGGAAAAAGAGTGGAACGCCAGGACAGCTGGCTGAAGAAGAAGGGTTCCCGGCTTTTCTATAAAATCTATGATTATTTCAGCGGGCAATCCACCGATTTTACCGTGGCCAACTTCAGCATCAGTGCCAAAAAAGTGGTATCGGGATATCGCCGAATGCGGGAGCAGAACCGCTACTTCCCTCTATTTATTCAATGGATGGGCTACCGGACGGCGAAAATCCCTGTCGAACATAATGCCAGAAAAGAAGGCAAATCTTCCTATAACCTTAGTAAATTACTTACGCTGGCAACCGATGCGATCGTTTCCCAATCCAACAAGCCGCTGAGACTGTCGATTCAGTTTGGCTTTCTTGTCTCTTTCGCATCCTTTTTATATGCCTTATACTTATTTGCCCGCTATTTTTTCCTTGATGAGCGTGTTGCAGGATGGACCAGTGTGATGGTATCCATCTTCTTCATCGGAGGGCTGATCTTCTTCAATTTCGGCATCCTTGGCCTGTATATCGGAAAAATTTTTAACGAGACAAAAGCCAGGCCTTTATATCTAATACGCGAAACAACAGACGAAGCAACAGATACAGAAGAACAGGAGCTGATAGAATGACCGAGTACTTGGAACCCACCCCGTGGGATAAGCGGAACTTCCTGATTGATACGTACCAACTGACAGAATACAGTGAAGCCGCTCTCCAGCAGACAAGTGAAACGGAAGGACATTTCACCCTGAAGGTCTCCCCATCTGCGGACACGCAAAATCTAGTGAAATATGGATTCTATTACGTGGATACACTGACAGAGCCTGTCTGCAGCAGGAGCCGGCTTGATACTGTCCATCAAGAAGGCATTCAATTTTCCCGGGAGTACGACCCAGAAAAAATTTTGGATATTGCAGCAGAGGCATTCAGCGGCGGGCGCTTCCACCGCGATTTCAACATTCCCGACTATATGGCAGACCGGAGATACCGCAACTGGGTCGGCGATCTCATGGAGCAAGATCAGATTCTTGCCCTCCACTTCGAAGATAAGACTGCCGGCTTCTTTGCTTATGAAAAAGATAAAATCCTGCTGCTTGGCATGCACAAGGATTTTCGCGGCAGAGGCCTTGCCAAGGCCTTTACCAGTGCATGTGTTGAAGAGCAGTTCCGAATTACCGGGTATGACCGGCTGAAAACTTCCATCTCTCCTTCCAATCCGGCATCATTGAATGTGTTCATTTCACTGGGTTTCCGTTTGAATGGTGCGGTCGATATCTATCACAAGCTGAACGGCTCCTTGCCGGTAGGAGGGTAAGACTATGGGCTATGCCTATATTTTCGGCACGATTTTCTTCACCGTGTATGGACAGCTCATTCTGAAATGGAAGATTGACCAGCAAGGAAACCTGCCAGGCCCACTTGGGGATAAGATCCTTTTTCTTCTTCAATTGCTGCTGAACCCATGGATCATTTCCGGATTCCTGGCGGCTTTCCTTGCAGCATTGAGCTGGATGGCGGCGATGACCAAGTTTGATATCAGCTATGCGTATCCGTTCATGAGCCTGTCTTTCGTGCTGGTATTCATCCTTTCCGCCTTCTTGTTTGGCGAACCAGTAGACACACAAAAAATTATCGGCTTTTCCCTGATTGTCCTAGGGATTATCGTAATGAGGTGATCATATGATTCCATTCAACAAACCTTGCAGCATCGGTACAGAAGAAGAAGCTATCAGACAAGCAATCAATCAGAGTAAACTATCAGGCAATGGACCATTCGGGGAAAAATGCTCCAACTGGCTGGAGGACCGCCTCGACACCGAAAAAGCGATCCTCACTCCTTCCTGTACAGCCGCCCTGGAGATGACAGCCCTATTGGCAGAGATCGGTGAAAGTGATGAAGTCATTATGCCTTCTTATACCTTTGTCTCTACTGCCAATGCCTTTGCATTGAGGGGAGCGTCCATCCGCTTTGTCGATATTTCGCCAGAGACGATGAACATCAATGCCGAACAGATCGCCAAAGCGGTCACAAGCCGGACAAAAGCCATTGTCGTTGTCCACTATGCAGGTGTTTCCTGTGATATGGAGCGGATAATGGAAATTGCCCAAGAACACCATTTATGGGTAATTGAGGACGCCGCTCAGTCATTGATGAGTAATTATAAGGGAAGGCCCCTTGGCACCATCGGCCATATGGGAACGTTCAGTTTTCATGAAACGAAAAATTACACATGTGGAGAAGGTGGAGCACTGCTGGTCAACGATTCCTCGCTGATTGAACGGGCAGAGATCTTACAGGAAAAAGGTACAGACCGCTCCCAGTTCCTCAAAGGGATGGTGGATAAATATACGTGGCGCGACCTCGGCTCCTCCTACCTTCTAAGCGAGCTGAATGCTGCATATCTATCTGTGCAGCTCGACCATGCGGATGACATTAACGAACAGCGGCTCCGAATATGGAGCAGGTACCAGCAGGGATTGCAGCAGCTATTTGATGATGGACATTTGGAAGGACCGCAGATTCCCGATGATTGTCAACATAATGCCCATATGTTTTATGTGAAGGCAAAGAATTCAGAGGAACGTTCTATGCTGGCTGCCCATCTGAAAGAACAGGGTGTGATGGCTGTTCCACACTATGTTCCACTCCATTCTTCGCATGCCGGAAAACGGTTCGGGACATTCGTTGGTGAAGATAGGTGGACGACAGCGGAAAGCGAAAAGCTGTTGCGGATGCCGTTGTACTATGGACTGACAGAAAAGGATGTGGATCATGGGATCAAGGCTGTTCACGCATATTTCCAAAAATAAGTACATCTGGCTGGCCGGAATTATATTAGCTACATATCTCCTCCCCTACTACATACTTGGTGAGGACACCCATATTCGGGTCCATGATAATATGGATTCCAATATCGTCTGGTACCAGCTGCTGGCAGAACATGGCCCAATTTTCACCTTCGAGGATGCAGAGCTGCCTCAGGTCATCAACGGCCTGCCGAGAAGTACGCTACCTTCAGCATTTGATGCAGTGGTTTGGCTGTATGTATGGTTCGAACCAATGACAGCTTATACGATCAGCCAGACCATCATGCGTGTCGGTGCATTTATTGGCATGTATCTGCTGCTAAGCCGATTCGTCTTTAAGCAGAAATCCCGCCAGCTGATTACCGCGGGTGTTTCCCTGTGTTTTGCCATGCTTCCTTATTGGCCGTCGGGAGCCTTGTCCATTGCCGGCCTTCCATTAGCGCTTTATCTATTTTTGATGATTCGGAAACATGGCTGGGATACACCTAAGCGGCACTGGCTGGTTCTCCTGTTGATTCCATTCTTCTCCAATTTTGTGCTCACCTTCGTCTTTTTTCTCGGGGTCATGGGCTTATTTTGGCTTATCGACTGGTATCGGAAAAAGGAGCTGAACTGGCCATGGTTTACGGCCATTTGTACGATGACAGCAATTTATGTGGTAAAGAATTACCTTCTGATCACTTCAATGTTCTTTTCCGAAGGGTTCACCTCCCATCGGGAAGAAATGGATCTTGGCTACAATTCCTTTGAACGTACGTACGAATTAGCATGGGAAAATTTCCTGTACGGACTCACCCATGATGAAGCACATCAGGCCTATATCATTGTTCCATTGGTTCTTACGGCTATGTTGATATTGGCATGGAAGAATATCCCGCCGAAAAAGCTGCTGGCATTGTGGGCCGTAAATTTGATTCTCGCCACATGGTATGCCTTCTGGTACTGGGAAGGTATGCGGGTATTGAAGGATAATTTCATGGTTGCCAATACGTTCAACTTCGCCCGTATCCATTTCTTCGACCCGGCGATTTGGTATATCGCCTTTGCCCTTGCGCTGGCTGTAGTTTGGAGACATGTGAAATGGGGGCCTATCCTTGTGGCAGTACTGATTTTCATGCAGGCATACCATCTGTTCGGATTGAATGAGGAATTGAAATACCGCTCCTATGGCATGCCGACATTTGCCGAGTTCTATTCCGAGGAATTGTTCCAGGAAATTGAGGATTATATCGGAGAGGACCAGTCCGATTACCGCGTCGTGAGTATCGGTATGCATCCGACTATTGCTCAATTCAACGGTTTTTATACGCTAGACACATACAATAACAGCTATCCACTGGAATATAAGCATGAGTTCCGGAAAATCATTGCCGGTGAACTGGAAAAAAACCCAACACTGAAGAACTACTTCGATGACTGGGGCGGCCGGCTTTATATGTATGTAGCAGAGCACGGGAAAGACTATCTTTTTACCAAGAATCGCAACGAACCGATCGAACAGCTGGATATCAACACAGATGCGTTGGAAGAGCTTGGCGGTGACTATATCCTGTCTGCAGTTCCAATAAGCAACTACGAAGAACTGGGACTCGAATATGAAGAGACCTTTGAAAATGACCAATCGCCATGGGAAATCAGGCTATATAGTCTGTCCTGAAGCGGTGGCGGCACGAGTTGAGTATGGTGGCGACCGAGTGGAGGCTGGTGCGGCACGAGTTGGGCATACTGTATAACGTAAATATAGAGGCTGGGACTCTTCTTGCCCAAGCCTCTTAAAAAATCATCAACTATGTCCTTTACCTCTTCCCCAGCATGTCAGCAAATCGATCGCCGACATCCTGTGTCGTAGCTTTCCCGCCAAGGTCTGGTGTCAACTGCTGCGGTTCCTGCAACATCTCCCTCATGATCTCCAGTACTGTTTTTCCCCACTCCTCTTCTCCAAAAAAATCTAGCATCTGACTTGCCGACCAGATGGAGGCCAATGGATTTGCAAGCCCTTTTCCAGCAATATCGGGAGCAGATCCGTGGATGGGCTCAAACATGGACGGATATTTGTGCTCCGGGTTGATATTCGCTCCTGCAGCAAGACCCAGTCCGCCGGTAAGCGCTGCCCCAAGGTCTGTCAAAATGTCCCCGAACAGGTTGGAGGTCACCACCACTTCAAACCGTTCCGGATCCGTCACAAAGTAGAGGCTTGCCGCGTCGACCAAGTAGGAGTAAGTCTCTACATCCGGATACTCCCTCCCTACTTCTTCAAAGACCTCATCCCAAAACACCATGGAATATTGCAGGGCATTGCCTTTACTGATACTTGTAAGTGTCCGGTTGGACCGCCTTGCCTCCTCATAGGCATAACGGATGATCCGCTCTGTGCCCTTCCTGGAAAATACACCGGTCTGCAGGGCAACTTCTTCCGGTTTTCCCTGAAAAAGCCGATCGCCCGCTCCGGCATACTCCCCTTCACTATTCTCCCGGATCACCAGGAAATCAATATCGTCTCCCGACTTTCCCTTAAGTGGCGTCAGTTCGGGATGAAGAAGACTGATTGGCCTGAGATTGACATACTGGTCAAAGGATTTCCTGATCCTTAATAATAGATTCCAGAGAGAAATATGATCTGGAACCCCAGGATAACCAACTGCTCCTAGATAAATCGCATCAAATCCGGCCAGTTGGTCGATGCCGTCTGCATCCATCATTTTTCCTTCCTGGAGGTAATACTCGCAGCCCCAGGGAAATTTTGTAAAAGAAAAAGAAAGGTTGGAGTCCCTGGCTTCAATTGCCTTCAACACCTTGATTCCTTCCCCGATTACTTCAGGCCCTATCCCATCCCCTGGTATGACTGCTATATTGATATTTTTCACGAATTAGTCTCCTTTCCTGTATCCAAATCTGTATAAATACGGGGGATTCTTTCCTTCAGACTTGCCAGCACTTCATCGGTGATGCTGTCCATCCATCCGGCCACGTCATAAGCGTCGATCTGTTCTTCATCCTGCCGCCCGATAAGAACTGCTTTATCCCCCTCAACCACTCCAGGTATATGGGTAATGTCCAGGAAAGTCTGGTCCAGTGATATGGTTCCCACAATATTTGCCCTTTTCCCACGTACAATCATCTGACCCCGATTAGATAAACTTCTGGCATATCCATCTCCATGGCCGACCGGTACGACAGCAATCTTTCGATGGGAAGGACAGGTGTAGGTGCCGCCGTAGCCAATTGGTGTCTGTGGGGGAAGCTCATGAATCTGCAGGATGCGGGTTCTCACTTCCATGACGGGTTCCAGTGGGAGGGTGGATTGCCGGTGAGGGGCCGGCGGATAGCCCAGCAAAGAGATTCCCGGCCGCACCATATCGAGATGCATATCAGGCCGCTCCAATGTAATGGTAGAACCTCCTGCATGGTGGACCGGGAACACCCACCCCTTGTTCTCCAGCATGTGGACAGTTTGGATGAATGTGTCAAATTGCCTTTCTGTCCGATCCCACTCCCCTTCATCTGCATGGGAGAAATGCGTATAGATTCCTTCCCAGTACAAACCTGGCAGGCCCTTGCATTCCTCTAAAAAGGCGAGTGCCTCTTCCGGCAAGACACCGAACCGATGGAGTCCTGTATCGATCTTTAAATGAACGTATCCCCATTTTTTCTGTCGGACCGCTGCCTTACTTAGAGCCGAAGCCTGTTTGATCGTGGAAACAGAACCGATCAGATCATGTTTCACTGCCTCCTCTGCCTGGACCGCAGGAATGGATCCTAGGATATGGATCGGAATCTGAATTCCTTCCTGCCTCAGCAGGGCTCCCTCGGCAACGGAAGTGACACCAAGCCGGTCGGCGCCTGCTTTGACTGCCTCCTTGCTGAGTTGTACTGCTCCATGGCCATAGGCATTCGTTTTCACCACTGCCATCAGCCAGGTTTCATTCAGATGTTTTTTAACCTTCTTCACGTTTTCGCGGAATTTATGCAATTGTACAATGGCTTCTGTCGGGCTGCCTGTGAGATGTTGGGATAATACCATACAAAGCCCCCATCCCCTGATTAATTTTTCCTCAGGTGTGCACCAGCTCATGGATCAAGCTGCGGAACTGCTTCAGAATTTGACCCGTGGTCGCACCGGGCTTGCCGGAACCGATCTGATTTCCATCCACCTCCAAGATTGGAATAATATCCGATTTGGTAGCCGTCACAAATACCTCATCGGCTGCTAGCAGTTCATCCACGGTATAGGTCTGTTCATGGACAGGAATATTGATCTTCCTACAGATTTCCAATACCTTCTGCCGGGTGATGCCGTTAAGGATATAGTTATTAGCCGGATGGGTGAACAGTTCCCCGTTTTTCACGATAAAAACATTGGATGCACTCGCTTCCGTAACGGTATCTCCTCGATGGAGGATGGCTTCAACAGCGCCATTTTCCACTGCCTTTTGTTTGGCCAGCACATTTGGAAGCAGATTCAGTGTCTTTATATCGCAGCGGAGCCAGCGGATATCTTCCGTAAGCACAGCGTGGCCCCCTTGATCCTCCACCTGTGTCATACGCTCCTCTGCCCGTGTATATGCAGTCACTTTTGGCCGGACTCCTCTTCCAGGGAACTCATGCCAGCGTGATGCCGCCCCGCGGGTCACCTGCAGATAGATGATTCCTTCATCCAAATGGTTGGCTTTTACCAGCTGGTTCAATTGCCGGCGAAATTCCTCCAGACTGAATGGCAGGTTCAGCTGGATTTCCCCTGCACTCCTCTTCAGCCGGTGTAAATGTTCATCCATCATAAACGGCCTTCCTTCGTAAACCCCGATCACTTCATAAACTCCGTCACCAAACTGGTATCCTCGGTCCTCGATGTCGACCAGGTTATCCCGGTCGATGATTTGGCCATCAAATAAAATTTTACTCATCTGCCCACCCCTTTTGCTTTGCGGCAATGTCCATAACTGTTTGCGGATCCACACTCCCACCGCTGATGACCAGCACAATATTTGTACTGGGATTAATACGATGGTTGAGCAGGGCGCCTATCCCGGCAGCCGCTGCCCCTTCAATCATCATCCGGTGGTGGTGGAACATATAGGACATCCCTTCCGCAATTTCTTTCTCACTGATCAGGAGGATATCGTCCACATACTGCTGAACAAGCTTAAAGGTATACTTATTATCCAAGCCTATTCCGCCGAGCAAGCTGTCAGCCAATGTGTCGTGTTCTTGGACGGTGACCGGCTTTCCGGCACGGATGCTTGCTAGCATGGCAGGCCCCTTTTCCGTTGAAACACCCAGCAGGGATAAATCCGGATCAGCCGCTTTCAAAGCTGTCCCTAAACCAGCATGCAATCCCCCTCCAGATAAGCCGGCAATGACCATGTCTGTTTCCGGCAGTTCTTCCAGCACCTCCAAGCCCATGGTCCCTTGGCCGGCAATGATGTCCGGATCATCAAACGGATGAATAACCGCCCATCCATTTTCTTTTCCCAGTTGATAGCTTCTTTTTTCCGCCTCATCCTGTGATTTTCCGTAAACCTCGAGTTCGGCGCCGGCCTCTTCCAGCACTTTCACCTTTGCAGACGGAACCCTTTCCGAGATGCAGATGGTTGCCGGTATCCCAAGCCGCTTTGCCATATAAGCGACACTCATGCCGAAATTCCCGGTAGAGAAGGTGGTAATCCCGCGTTCTCTCTGCTCTTGGGAAAGCTTCAGAATCCTATTTGCCGCGCCCCTGATTTTGAAGGATCCGGTCACTGTTAGATTTTCCAGCTTCAGATACACGTTGGCACCGCTGAGCTTCGATAATTCCTGCGAGTGGATCAACGGTGTTTTATTTACGACGGAAGCTATCCTGTGCTTCGCTTTCCAGACATCCCTCTGTGTTATTTGCTGTTGCATGCTCTATCTCCCCCTTCATATATTGCCTGGCCGTTTCTGCTAGGATGGCTGCTCCGGCTATAAGGCTGTTCTCATCAATATCAAAGAAAGGGGTATGAAGATGGCGTACTCGATCCGGATCCGGACGGCAGCCCAGGAAAAACATAGCACCAGGGACAGTGCCAGCCATATGGGCAAAGTCCTCCCCGCCCATGCCGAACGGCTCATCCGCCAGCTGGAAATCCGGGTATAATCCTTTAATAGCGCTCTCCATCATCCTGTTCACTTCCGGTGAATTGTATAAAGCGGGATCCTCGGCCGTTATCTCCAATTCGGCTTCGCCACCCAATGATTCAGCAACCGAAAATGCCCGCTGCAGCTCCTTATGGGTTCTCTCACGGATTTCCGGTTTATAGGTCCTGACAGTCCCGCCAACTTCCACTTCCGCTGGAATGACATTACTGGCTGAACCTGCCTCGACTCTGCCGATACTGATGACGGCAGAGTCGAGGGAAGATACATGCCTTCCAGTAATCCCATACACAGCCTGCAGAACATTGCCAAGCATCCAGACGGGGTCAGTGCCAAGATGAGGATAGGCACCATGCCCGCCGGTTCCCTTGATCTTTGCGCGAAATACATCGACATTAGCCATGCTGTAGCCGTTATGGAGTTTCACACAACCGTATGGGTACTCGGGATCCATGTGCAATGCAAACACTGCTCCCACACCGTCGAGGACACCATGTCTGATCATATAGGGCGCCCCGGTGGATCCAGTATCATCTGCTCGTTCCTCCGCAGGCTGAAAAATGAACTTTATGGTTCCCTTCAATTCCTCTTCTCGGAAACTATCACCCAACAGATGTGCCACTCCCAGGACGATTGCTGTGTGTGCATCATGTCCACAGGCATGCATGACCCCTTTTATACGAGAGCTGTAGCCTGTTGTATTTTCCTCTTGGATCGGCAGGGCATCCATGTCGGCCCTTACTGCCACTGTCGGACCATCACCAGAGGATAAAGTGCCGACCACTGCTGTAGGGTAGCCGGCATTCCGTTCCACTTTCATCCCTGGGATCTTTTCCAACAGCCCGGCAACAAATTCGGCCGTATGGTGTTCCGAGAAGCTAAGCTCCGGATGCTGATGCAGATGGCGCCGCCATAAGGAGAGGTCCTTTGCGATTTCCTGCGCTTTTTCCTTCATAATCATCTTCTTTTTTTCCATAAGCCCCCCTCTTCCTTCAGCTGCCTATGGCGGCGATCGCCGTTATTTCCACCTTTCCATCCAGCAGCTGGCTGCCGACCGTGATTCTTGCCGGTTTATTTTCTACTTGTTCAAAATACTTGCGGTATGCTTGATTGAACTCATGTGCATTCTCTTCCGTCAACTCATCAAGATGACAGGTTACGAAGACTAGATTCTCCAGACTACCGCCGGCTTCTTTTAAAATACTTTCAATATTTCTCAGAGCTGCTTCCGTTTGTAAGGCAATCGTCTCTCCAGCCGATTCCCCGTTAGGATGAATACCGTCCTGCCCGGAAATGAAGACGAATCCATCTTGAAAAATAGCCTGGGAGTATGGCCCTGTCGGCGCAGGTGCATTATTGGTCTGGATTTTTTCCTTCATCGCATCCACTTCCCTTCGTAGAAAACTCACTCAATCTATGCCGATGGAAACATATTGAGATTCAATGAAGGCATCCATTCCTTCGTGGCCGCCTTCTCTGCCGATTCCGCTCTCCTTCATACCACCGAAAGGCACCTGGGCTGCCGATGGTGCGCCATCATTCCAGCCGACAATGCCATAGTCGAGCTGCTCGATGATCTTCATGCCTCTGGCTACATTCTCAGAGAATACATAAGCAGCAAGACCGTATGGTGTCTGATTCGCCAGCCTGACTGCTTCCTCGTCGGTCTCCACCTTCATGATCGGAGCCACCGGACCGAATGTTTCCTCTTTCATTAAGATCATATCTTCGCTAACCTCCGACATGACGGTCGGTGTATAATACATTCCGTTCTTGACGGTTATCGGCTTGCCACCAGTAACCACTTTCGCTCCTTTACGGGCTGCATCCTCAACATGCCTGGCGACTTTCTCAAGGCCATCCTTGTTGATCAGCGGACCGATATCTGTTTCTTCATCCAGTCCATCCCCGACTTTCAGTTTTTGGACTTCTTCGGAGAATTTCTGGACAAACTCATCATAGATGCCTGATTGGACAAAGATCCGGTTGCCGCAGATACAAGTTTGACCGGCATTGCGGAACTTGGATGCAACTACCCCCTTGACCGCCTTATCCAGGTCTGCATCATCCATCACAAGCATGGGCGCGTGTCCGCCAAGCTCCAAGGAAAGCTTCTTGACTTGGTCTGCGCTCTGCCTGATCAGCTGCTTGCCGATTTCTGTAGATCCTGTAAACGTGATCTTCCGTACTTTTTCATTCTGCATTAGTTCTCCGGCTATTTGAGAAGAAGAACCTGTCACCAGGTTTACAACGCCCTTTGGAAAACCAGCTTCCACACAAAGCTCTGTAAGTTTGACTGCCGTGAGCGGACTTTCTCTGGAAGGCTTCATGATAACCGGGCAGCCTGCAGCCAGGGCGGGACCTATTTTACGTGTCAGCATCGCAGCAGGGAAATTCCATGGCGTGATGGCTCCTACAACACCGACAGGCTTCTTCCAGACCTGGAGCCGCTTGCCGCCTAGATGGGAAGGGATTGTTTCCCCATACACCCGCTTCCCTTCCTCGGCAAACCATTCAAGGAAAGAGGCTGCATACCTTACTTCCCCCCTCGATTCCTTCATCGGCTTCCCCATTTCCAAGGTCATTGTCTCTGCCAACTCTTCCTCATTTTCCAGCATCAGTTCCTGCAGCTTTTTCAAATATCCGGCTCTTTCATAAGCAGTGAGGCTGGACCAGGAGGAAAAAGCCCTGTCAGCCGCCTCAATGGCCGCCTGTGCCTCCTTTTTACCGCCATAGGGGACAGTGCCTATGACTTCCCCATTTGCCGGGTTGACGACGTCCATCGTGTCCAGTTCATTCCCAGCCCATTCTCCATCTACATACATCAAATATTTTTTCATATATGCCCCTCCAATCCTTGTTTCTGATTAAATATTCGGTTAATTTTTCGCAGGTGCAAGCACTGCTTCTACAGCTTCCTCCAGGATATCAAGTCCTTCCTGCAATTGTTCATCCGTAATCACAAGCGGCATCAACAGGCGGATCACATTATCATAGACGCCGGCTTTCATGGAAATGAGCCCCCGGCTGTAGGCTTCCTTGAAAATTTCATTGGTAAGCTGCTTATCCGGTTCCTTTGTATCTCTGTCTTTGACAAATTCCATGGCACACATGGCACCAAGCCCCCGGTAGTCGCCAACCGCCTCAAATTTTTCATGGAGATCCTTAAACCGGTCCATCACTTGCTTTCCAATGGAAACCGCCCGGTCATTGATCCTCTCTTTCTCCATTATCTCCAGTACCGCAAGCCCTGCCCTGCAACCCAGCGGACTTCCGCAGTACGTTCCGCCGAGCTCACCGCTTCCCGGGGAATCCATGATTTCCTTCCGGCCGATAATGCCGCTGATCGGCAGGCCTGCAGCCATCGATTTGGAGATGGTTATTAGATCCGGTTCTATATCAAAATGCTCCATGGCAAAGTATTTGCCCGTACGGCCGAAACCAGTCTGGATTTCATCGGCAATCATAAGAATGCCGTGCTTCTCACAAAGCTGCTTCACTCCCTGTACGAACGCCTTATCAGGAATGATGAACCCGCTTTCCCCCTGGACCGGTTCCATGATTACTGCTGCAACTAGACTCGGATCCACATGGCTGATGAAGAATTTTTCCAATTCATCAAGGAGATGGCGGCTGTAAGCTTCTTCGGTCATGCCCTCGGGACGGCGGTAATGGTAAGGATAGGCTGCTTTATAGACTTCCGGGGCAAATGGGCCGTATTCATATTTGAACGGCTTCACCTTTCCGGTTAATGACATGGTCATCAACGTGCGTCCATGGAAGCCACCGGCAAAGGATACAACAGCCTGGCGCTTGGTGTATTTTCTGGCCAGTTTAACGGCATTTTCCACTGCTTCTGCTCCACTGTTCAAGAACATCACTTTCTTATCGAAAGCACCCGGAGCGAGTTTCGCTATTTTTTCTGCCAGTTCGATATATGGGTCATACATCATCACATTGAATCCTGTATGAATATAACGGTCCACCTGATCCTTCAAAGCATCTGTTACCGTCTCATGACTGTGCCCTGCATTGATCGTACCGATGGCTCCTGCAAAATCGATAAACGTATTCCCATCCACATCCTCAAGCAATGCACCTTTGGCTTTATTGACAAATGTCGGCGCTCCGTAACTTACGGCGTCCGGCACAATAGCGTGCCTTCTGTCCAGAAGCTCCTTTGCTTTTGGACCCGGCAGTTGTGTCCTTACGTTGGCAAACTGTTTAGTCATAATATGCAGCCTCCCTCACAATTTATTGTGTCTGTTTTGTCTGAAGCAGCTTTTCCTCCACATAGGATATATGATCCCTTACACTGCGGTCGACTTTCTTGGAATCTTTCGTTTTCAGGGCATCCACCAAGTCCCGGTGCTCCTTATAGAATGACTGTGGACTGGAGTAGTATTGGTCCAGGTGGACGAGATAGGCACGAATCTGTACCTGGATGGATTCATAGATACGGATGATCCGTGAATTTCCGGATTGATTGACGATATAACCGTGCAGTTTCATGTCCAGATCGAAGAGTTCTCCCCATTTCCCCTTTCCGGCAGCAGTTTTCATATCTTCCAGCATTTCTTCCAGTTCGGCAAACTGTTCTTTTCCAAGCCCTGGCAGTGCATCTTGAAACGCATGTGCCTCCATCAGAGTCCGAAGCTCGATGATCTCCTCCAGGTCCTCATCGGTGAACTGGGTAACATAGGTTCCCTTTCTGGCCTTGCTGATGACAAGCTGTTCCTGTTCCAGGATCTTCAATGCTTCCCGAATCGTGCTTCTGCTCACATCAAACATTTCTGCCAGTTCGGTTTCCAGCAGTCTCTCGCCAAACTGTATCTGCCTATTCCAGATTCGCTGCCTCAATTCTTCTGCAATCAATTCACTCAACGGTTTCTGTACAATCGTACGGTCCTCTTCCATCGTTGTTTGACTTCCCTTCTCCATGAATATGCTCTTTCCCTGCTTGACATGCCTATTGTCGATTGTCGACAATATCTTAATACTTAGAATAAAAGATATTCTCCGTGTCTGTCAATCATTTTCCGATAATTTAAAATATATTTATTTCGTATTGACTTCCTGGTATTTCTCATCTATGTTGATGTTAACTGATCTATGTACTGCCAGGTTCAGTTTTGCATGACCGCGGCCCGCATAGAATGAAGTAGACGGATGAACAAGGGGGATGAATATTGAAGAAGAAAGTACTCGCCTACAACCGGGTGGAAAAGCCGGTATTGGATCAATTGGAAAAAGAATTCGATGTCCGCTTTTTTAAAAATATTGACGTGGACAAAGACCCGGAATTCCTTGAATGGCTGGGGGAAGCTGAAGGAATTATCGGGCTGGCCCTGCCTGTCACCAAACAACTATTGGACCGTGCACCAAACCTGAAAATCGTCAGCAACGTCTCGGTCGGCTATGATAACCTGGATATCTCCGAGCTGACGGAAAGAAACATTATTGCCACCAACACACCCGATATTCTGACCGATACGGTGGCAGATACAGTGTTCGGTTTGATCATCAGTGCGGCCAGGCGGATCCCCGAGCTGGACAATAAAGTAAAGAGCGGCAATTGGACGGAACCGCTTGGCCCAGAACATTACGGAATAGATGTCCACCACAAGACACTGGGAATCATCGGTATGGGGAAAATTGGAGCTGCGATTGCACAGCGGGCCCGCTTCGGCTTTGACATGGATATTATCTACCATAGCCGAAGAAGAAAGCCGGAAGCCGAAGAACGATTTGATGCAGTCTACCGGGATTTTGACCAGCTCCTCGGAGAATCCGACTTCGTCTGCCTGATCACACCGTTGACACCGGAGACAGAGGGTATGATTGGCAAAAGGGAATTCGGCCTGATGAAGAACACGGCCATATTCATTAATGGATCCCGGGGGAAAACCATTATAGAAAGCGATCTGATCGAGGCCTTGAAGAAGGGGGAAATTGCCGGGTGCGGACTGGATGTATTCGAGAAGGAGCCGATGGACTTGGATAATCCACTGCTTGGAATGAAGAATGCTGTAACCACCCCGCATATAGGCTCGTCCACTTGGGAAACCGAACTGGCTATGTCCGATCTGGCTGCAAAGAACCTGAGGGCCGGATTGGCCGGCGAAAAACCGCCGACAATGATTAACGCAGAAGTATGGGAAGATAAAGGGTAAAGCTAAAAGCCGTACACTTGACAGGGTACGGCTTTTTTTTGCTGTGGGGATGGCAGGACTTCGGGGTTTAGTGTTTCAACTGCTCCGGCGTTATTTCCTGCAGCTATTCAGGCAAGCCGGGCATTGGGCTTTATCAGCAATTCCCGCGGAAATTTGGCCAGCGTTTCATAGCCGTCTTCAGTGACACGGAAAGATTCACTGATTTCCATGCCGATATGGCCAAGGTCAATGGTCGGTATCATATGAAAGGTCATATTCGGTTCCAGGATCGTTCTATCGCCCGGACGGAGGCTTGCTGTATGCTCTCCCCAATCAGGCGGATAGTTCAGTCCTACAGAATAACCGATGCGGGATTCCTTTTTCAGGCCATGCTTGGTAATTTCTTTTCTCCAGGCCTGCTCGATCTCTTCACAGGCAGTTCCTGGTTTAACCGCTTCCAAAGCAGCCTGGATGCCTGCAATGACAACTTCACTTAGTTGATATACTTCTTCGCTTGGCATCCCGACGACTGCCGTACGGGCCAACGGAGAATGATAGCGTTTATAGCATCCGGCCAGTTCAATGATTACAGGTTCTCCTTCAGAGAAGGTCTCGTCTGTCCAAGTCAGGTGGCAGGCGGATGTTTTCTCCCCCGTTGGCAGCATTGGAACAATCGATGGGTAATCTCCGCCAAATTCTTCTGTTCCAATGATTTGCGCATGGCTGATGGCTGCAGCTACCTCGCTTTGCCGTACACCTTCATTCAAGGTTTCAAATGCCGCCTGCATAGCTTTCTCTGAGATTTTCGCAGCTTTCCTCATATAGGCAATTTCCTGGTCTGACTTAACGATGCGGATGCGATTTACCAAATTAGTGGCATCCTTGAACCGGGAATCCGGCAACCCATGCGCTAAATGGATATAGCACTGGGCAGTGAAATAATAAGCATCAAGTTCGACACCGATCAGTTGGTTCCCGCTCTTTTTGCTTCGAATAAAATCTGACACAAAATCCATTGGATGCCTTATAGTCGACTGCACATAGTGGTCGGCATAGGGAAGTATATGCTCTTCATCCAACCAGGTTGTGTATCTTGCAGCATTGGCGTCCAACCCCCGTCCTATCCAGTACGGCTGGTCCTCATCAATCATAACGACCAACAGCTGGTGGACATAAAAGGACCATGCATCATAGCCGGTAAGATAATTCATATTCGCTGGATCTGTAACCAGCAGAATATCCATCCCCTCTGCAGCCATGCGTTCCTTTGTTTTCGCAATCCTTTCCTGAAACTCAGAAACGGAAAATGTTAACATACACATCCCTTCCCCTCTTTTTTTATTTCAGTACCACCAGCTGAGCCGTTTATACATTGTATGAAACACTGCTTCGTACGTTGACGGGTTCTTTCAATAAATAGGCAATAGAGGATCATTAGTGGACATAATAGGTGATCTGATATGGGTGCGTTGTGTCGATTGTCGACAATTCCTTTTTTATAGTGTAGTGTCTCCCCAGCCTTGCTGTCAATATATTAATAGAAAATTCCGTTATTTTTTTATGTGGATAATAAAAAGGTCCCCCGATACGGGAACCTTATTCCATATAATCAGGTAATCCGGTCAATCTCATTTTTCATATGCTCATCCGCATAGGCTTTCCCATATCGAGCGATCGACAGCCGGTATAAAACAAATCCCAGGGCAATCCAAAGAAGAATAATCAGCCATTCATATGGCCAAATAAGGGCTGATGGCATTCCCGGCATATATAAAAGTGTGACACCGCCTGCCATCACTACAGCTATCCAGCCGATGGCAGCACCGCCGGCAAGTTTGAACGGACGGTTCATCCCCGGGTCCTTTTTTCGGAGAATGATGAAAGAAGCCGCCACCATCAGCCATGCCACCACCAATCCGAGTCCGCCTGCATCGACAAGCCAGACCAGAGCGGGTCGGCCTAGCAGGGGTGCTGCAGTGGAAAATACGCCAATAAGCAGAATGGCTTTATGTGGTGTCCGGTATTTCGGATGCAGTTCACCAAGGCTCTTCGGCAGCATTCCAGCTCTTGCCAGTGCGAAAATTGCTCTGCTGCCGCCGACATAGAAGCCGATCCAGCTTGTCAGGATACCGCCAATACCTCCTAAAACCAAGAGGTTGCCCATGAACTGGCTCCCCCCGAATGCTGCTGCCATTGCATCCGCTGTCACTAATTCCGAGCCTCCTAATTCAGCAGGGCTCATGACCCTTGACACACCGAAGATAACAGCAATATACCAGATGATTGCAAGTACTACGGAAAATACGAGTAGCTGGCCAATCCGCTTCTTTGGAAGATTGATTTCTTCCGCCGCCTGCGGAATTACATCAAAACCGACGAACATGAACGGGGTCATGATCACTACAGCCAATAGACCGGCCATGCCATTCTCAAAAAAGGGCTGCATGTTCTCAGTATTACCGGCAACCGTACTTCCTGTTATCAGTAAGAGCCCGGCAATAAGGATCAGCAACGTGAGGATAAATGTAATTGCAGTGGAAAGCTTGATTCCCCTATAATTGATCCAAGCTATAAATAGCGAACCAATCATTCCTACCCCCACCCAAGTGGCGGTTACATCCCAGCCAGCAATCGTGTACAAGTATCCTTGACTGTAATTGGGGGCCAGGTATTCAAATACGGTCGGCAGAGCCACCGCTTCAAAGGCAACTACCGAGATATATCCTAGAATAATGGCCCATGTGGCAATAAACGAGGCGGTTCTCCCCATAGCTTTGTACGTATATACATGCTCTCCCCCGGCTAGCGGTAGAGCTGAGGATAATTCCGCATAAGTGAGACTTACCACCAATACCAACAAGCCGCCAATGGCAAAAGCAAGAATCGCACCTAATGATCCAGCCTCGGTAATCCAGAGTCCAGTAGTAACCACCCAGCCCCAGCCAATCAT
This sequence comes from Virgibacillus sediminis, assembly GCF_042643265.1. NCBI lineage: Bacteria > Bacillati > Bacillota > Bacilli > Caryophanales > Bacillaceae > Virgibacillus > Virgibacillus sediminis. The sequence goes on from NZ_JBHRRZ010000038.1 coordinate 29,982, forward strand.
CGCCCCAAATGCCAATGCGAGTGTATCTTTTCTTCCAAGGATTTTCAGCAGTTTCTGATCACTCATTTTCCTACCTCCATTCCTACAGGTTTTATAATCGATAGGATCTAAACTATGCAGTAGTTTTATAGGTAGAAACTGCTTAAACTAAATGGATCAGCGCGCGCTCTGTTTGCTCCCCTGACCGGTGGTGGACACCCTTGGGCAGTAGAAGCGAACAGTCGAATTTTCCATCCCTCCATGGCTTCCCCCCTAAACAATCAAAACTTATCTATGTGGATGTTAGATGTATATGCCTAAAGAAGGAAGTTTAGTATAGGAAGGCTATGCGCAAAGATCCTTTCGGGTGCGGACTGACTCTGCTCAGTACATCGAGGATAGGACGCATTGCACCGGTAATCTGGAGTTCTAGGCAATTAAGGGAAAAGCTGGACGGGCTACTCCTGCTCGGACATGGAATAATACGTAAAATCCCCAACTTTTCCGCACAAAAAAAACTGTATCCCCATGATCCTGCTAAATGGGAATACAGTTTTGATTCATTCACCTATTTCGGCATGTGATCCAAAAAATTCTGTCCGGCAAATCCACGTACTTGCTCTTCCGGGTAATGCTTCAATAATTCATTGATCAGATTTTGATAGGCTGCGGCATTTTCCAGCTGGTTCACATACCTGTCAATGCCGTCGAAATCCGAACCAAAGCCGATATGGCGCACACCGCCGAGGGAACATATATGATCGATATGCCGGAGAAGATCACTGATTTCCACTGTTTCCTTTCTATCGGAAATAAATTCCGGATGAAAAACGACATGGATCATTCCGTCCTTCTCGATAAGTGCCTGCAATTGGTCATCATAAAGGTTTCGCGGGTGGTCGCATACCGCTCTGGCATTGGAGTGACTGGCAAATGGGTAATCTGCCAGCTCCAATATATCCCAGAATCCCCGGACCGTAGAATGGGCAACATCTGTCAACACCTGGTGCTGATTATTAAGATGCACCACCTCTTTGCCGAGCAGTGTCAATCCCCCGCCCCTCGGCTCATGGACTCCATCTGCACAGAGATTGGCATGGTTCCATGTCAGACCAATGGCAAGGACTCCGGCGCGGTACAGATGCCGCAATTTGCCAAGGTCATTGCCGATCGGATCTGCCCCTTCAAGGGTAAGCACTGCGCCAATTTCATCTTCCTTTAACGTATTCAAGTCGGCCCAGCTGCGAACCTGTTTCATTTGGGGATTTTTATCAAGAACTTCTGTATGAAATAAATCCAACTGTTCCAATGCATGCTGCCACTTCTCTTCCATTGGGATATCCGGCTCAATAAAAATGGCGAAAAACTGGGTTCCGACTTTGCCCTGTCTAAGCCGCTTCAAATTTGTATCCAGCATATCGGCATTCTGGAAATCCAGCGGTGTCCTTCCATAATGGACCCCTCTTTTTTCCACCTGCAGCTTCATTAGTGCATCACAATGTGTATCCAGCACTCTCATTAAACGTCTTCCCTCCATACGTCTTCAGCTGTCATTCTACCGGGTATTTATCTGGGCTGCTTCCGACTCTGTCATCTTTATTAAGGCTGTTGATTCTTTCCATATCCTCATCACTTAATGAAAAATCAAAGATGTCGGCATTTTCTTTGATGCGATGTTCCTTGGTGGATTTCGGAATGGTGATCACGCCATTCTGCAAATCCCAGCGAAGAACAACCTGTGCCACTGTTTTCCCATGTTTCTCAGCCACTTCCTGCAAGATCGGTTCATCGAAAATCTCACCGCGTTTCAATGGCGACCATGCCTCGAGCTGGATACCTTCTCGGTCACAGTATTCCATCAGCTTTTCCTGGGTAAGGTGTGGGTGATATTCCACTTGGTTGATGGCCGGCTTCACCGTGCATTCGGGCAGGAGGTCGTTCAAGTGCTGTTCATGGAAATTACAAACACCGATAGCGCGCACCCGTCCTTCTTCATACAGCTTCTCCATCGCCTTCCACGTATCCTTATACATGCCAGTGACAGGCCAATGGATCAGATAAAGGTCCAGATAGTCGAGACCAAGCTTGCTCAGGCTTTCCTCAAATGCTTGTAGTGTCTCATCATAGCCCTGCTGGTCATTCCATACCTTGGTGGTGATGAATAATTCCTCACGTGGCACACTGCTCTCTCTGATGGCCTGTCCTACACCACGCTCATTCCCATAGAACGCTGCTGTATCAATGCTTCTATACCCATTTTCGATGGCTGTTCTCACAGAGCTGATGGTCACCTCCCCATCTTCCACCTTATAGACACCCAGGCCGAACGCTGGCATTTCCACGCCATTATTCAGCTTGACTTTATCATTCAAACTACTTATCATGCATTACCCTCCATTCAGCTTATATACCACTATATTACCCCATTGCAAAAGATTCCTCAAAACAGGCGGCAGGGAAGAAGCCGATATGGTAGAATGAAACAGGCATCACACGAACTTCAGAAGGGACTGCATAATGATGGGATTGCGTTACAAAATCGACCAGCCTTTGCTGGAGTATGTATATATTATCTTCGGGGCTACGATTGTGGCCTTATCCTATAACATGTTCCTGCTGCCCGCCAGGCTGGCAGCAGGCGGCATTTCAGGTGTAAGCACCATACTATTTGAACTATATGCGCTCAGTCCGGCCCTCGTCCAGTTCGCCATCAACATCCCGTTGTTCATCGTCGGCTGGATTGCCATGGGACGCGACTTCAGCTGGAAGACACTTCTAGGAACTTTCTGGGTCCCTTTTGTCATCTACCTGACGGCGGATATCCCTTTCTCCATCACCAATCCGCTGCTTGGCGCCGTCTATGGCGGTATTGTACTTGGTATCGGGTTGGGAATTGTATACAAAGGTAACGGCTCGACAGGCGGTACTGCGGCTATTGCTCAAATCGTCAAGAAGTTCACCGGCATCTCCAGTGGTTATTCCCAACTGCTTGTGGATGGACTTGTTGTAGCAGGCTCAATCATTGTATTCAGTCTAGAACTAACTCTGTTTGCACTGATGGCCATCTATATATGCAGCAAGGTCATCGATATCGTCCAATTGCGGACATCTGCCACCAAACTGGTAATGATCATTACCGATGAAGAGGAAAAGGTCCAAGCACTGATCCGTGACAAAATCGACCGTGGTTTGACTAAAGTTCGAACTGTCGGCGGCTATTCCAGGGAAGAAAAGACAATGATCCTCTGTGTAACGGAACAGCCGGAAGCTGTCCAGCTGAAAAAACTCCTGCAACAAGAGGAACCGGAATCCTTTGTGATCTTTCTCAATGCTTCCGAGATTATGGGAAGAGGCTTCAGCCTCGACAGATACTACGGCCAGAAACTTTAATGCTCATACTTGATTCTCTACCTAAATAAGAGGTTCGGGCATAACTTTCCTATTTAACCAGCATGGGGGACAATACTGAATCAGCGGAGGAAATATGCGCAGACTCCTGCGGGAGGACAGGCCAAGGCGAGACAGCGCAGTGCGAAGCACAAGATGGCTCACCAGCCGCCCGCGGAAAAGCGGAGCATATTTCCGCAGCGAGTATCTCCACTAGACAAAATTTCTGTGAGCATTTGTTTCCAAAATAAAAACCCTTGAAGTATTACTATACTTCAAGGGTTTTGCATATAAAACTTACTTTTTATATCCCAGATGCGGAATACTGTTCCAACGCTCACTAAGATAACGGACAACCCTTTTAGGTTCCCTTGCACGAGTGAATATACCTTTCTTATTCCCTTGAACCCGCATAATGCCAAACTTTGTCTGGAAATCCGCAAAATTCCACAGCTGTTCACCAATGAAATTAGGAATTTCATCAAAGACCTTACTGTTCATCCGGTAGTAGTCTTCCTGGTACTCTTCACTGAACGGCTCATGATACATGCTGTGCATTCCAGCAACCGTATCTGCACCATATTCTGTGTACATCATCGGTTTTTCCGGATACTTTTCCTGCCATTCGAGCAGCTCTTCACGTGTACCTTTTTCCCCTTCATCCAAGTCACCTGTGTTTACATACCAGCCATAATAACGGTTGAGGGCAATCACATCAACAAGATCTGCACACAAGTCTGCTTTCGGCTTCGCAAGCATGATATTTACAAACGTCAACGGACGGTTCTGCGGGTCCAGCTCACGTGCCAGATCGAATAGCGGCTTAAAGTATTCATAGGCGCCTTTAGAATAAGATGCAGGCTCATTGGCAATAGACCACATTACGACAGAAGCGTGGTTCTTATCACGGTCAATCAGTTCACGGATCACTTGCTCATGTGCTTCTGTTGTATCCATTTTATCCCATGTCCCGTCATCTACTGCACCTTTTTCCAGCATGGAAAGATCGAAGTTGAAAGATGCCATCAGGCCTACTGCAGGTGTCTCATCGATAACGACGATCCCTTCACGGTCACAAAGCCGCATCATTTCCTCGGAATAAGGATAATGGGACGTACGGAGCGAGTTCGCACCCATATCTTTCATCAGATTCAGGTCAAGCACGTTATATGCTTCATCCAGCCCGCGCCCACGTACAAATGTATCTTCGTGTTTACCAAAACCTTTGAAATAGAATGGCTCTCCATTGAAGAGGAACTTTCCTTCTTTCACTTCTACCTTGCGTACACCAAATGGCTCATTGTATACGTCAACTGTTTCTCCATTCTTGATTCCTTCCACTTTAGCCGTATAGAGATAGGCATCAAGCGGCTGCCAAAGGTTTACGTTATCGATGGTAGCGCTGGTTTCCTGTCCTGCTGCTTGAGCAACTTCCTTTCCATCTTCATCCAGGATGGTTACCCGTACTTCATCAAATTCTCCACCTGTTTTCACAGAGAATTTCACGTCTGCTTTCTTATTGTCCAGATCAACTTCCGGCACGATCACGATATCTTCAATACGATCGAACGGTGTCGAATAAATGCGGACAGGACGATGGAGCCCCGCATAGTTGAAGAAGTCAAAGTTCTCATCGACATTCCGGACAAGGTTGCCGTCTTCGTCTTTCTTTTCGGTATAGTTGCCAACAGGCAATGTCGTATAGTCTAGAATATTGCTCAACCGCACTGTCAGACGGTTGGTGCCTTCTGTCAAGAGGTCATTCATTTCTGCCTCAAATGGCGTGAACCCGCCTTTATGATGTACAAGCAGTTCACCATTTAAATAGACCCATGCCTCATGTGTAGCAGATCCGAAGCGGAGCACCAGGCGTTCATTGCGAAGCGCCTTTGCAACGGTGAATTCCTTTTCGTACCAAACATAGCCTGTATGCCGGCGTACTTCTGATGCAACCGACTGATCATTAAAAGATGCAGGCACTGCCATGGAATCTGTCGTAGGCAGGGGCTGATTCACATCAACTTCCTGGTTATCGTCTTCCAGCATAAAATTCCAAATCCCACTGAGATCTAGAACAACACGGCTATCTGTGGCTATTGGATATAACATAATTTATTTCCTCCATTTCTGCGTTCCATTATTATCAAACCTTTATATTCTTGTAAGGGTTTTATTCTATTTTACCGAAAAACACCTGACATTAATCGTAATTTTATGTGCTAATTCGTAAAAATTTGCTATAATCAGCGTATTATTTAAAGAAAGGAAGAAACAGTATGGAATTCGATGAGCAAAATTTCATCGATAAATGCAGAATGATCCACTCTGCAATAAAAATAGATTCATGGCTCTGTGATACGTCCGGCAAAATAGCTGCCAGATTTGTGAATCATTCTCTTCCTGTTGTCGTCGACCGCCTCAGCGAGGAAATGGTGGACATCAATCGAGCAGTTCGCTGTCTCCCCCAAAACTCCTACTACCATTACCAGAATAGTTATGGCCTGGAATACATCGCTGTCGGCTTATGGACGGGGAATGCTTTTCAGGGAACCTTGCTGGCAGGTCCAGTCATTTCAGGACTCTCCGTAGTTGAACGGATGCAGGATATCTTTTCTGCCAATAACCTGCCCATCGGCCAGCGGAAACAACTGGAGGAGTTTTATCAATCGCTCCCCCTTCTAAGTGAGGTGGAACTGAAAGACACTGGGGAATTAATCGTAAACCTGTGTGCACACCATCAAGTAAAAGCACATTATTTTACAGCAGACACACCGAAACCTGTTCTCGATCCTGCCCACCTGCAAGTAGATATTGAAGATAACCAGCAGATTATTGAAAAGCGGTATGACCTGCAGAACAAGTTGATGCACTATATTGAAAGAGGAGATAAGGAAGCCGTCCACCAGGCCATCAATTTTTTTTCAGGCATAATGGATTTTTCCGACCGGCTCCCAGGCAATCCGGTACGGGCAGCCAAGAATATTGCATCTGTTTCCAATACACTTTACCGTGTTGCCGCTGAACGGGCTGGTGTCCATCCTGTCTACCTGCACAATATGTCCGAACGTTTTGCTATATTGATTGAAAAGACAGTGACGATCAACAATTTGGAGAAACTGATGGCGGTGATGGCAGAAGATTACTGTGACCTTGTTCAACAGTTTTCCACAGGCGAATACAGGCCAATTGTGCGGAAGGCCGTTGACTTTATCCAGTTGAATTTGGGAGAAAAGCTGTCACTGGAGGTGGTGGCCGCCGAACTCTTTATCACTCCTTCCCACCTTTCAAGGAAGTTCAAGGAAGATACCGGGGTAAGCATGACCGAATTTATAAACCAGAAACGGGTAGAAGAAGCAAAATGGTACCTTGAACGCGATACGATAGCTGTTACGGATGTAGCACTGATGGTCGGGTTTAATGATGTGAATTACTTCAGCAAGGTGTTCAAACGATATACAGGAATGGCACCCACCGCCTATGTAAAGGAAAACAGCATGTAACAAGCCCCGCGGAACGGAACTGTTCTGCCGGGGCCTGTTTTACTTCCAATGCTATAAGATCGGCAGCCTGCTATCAGCTGCCTTCTTAACGTTATATTGACTGAACTGCCTTATGAATAGGAGTTTCTCCCCCTACCACCTGAAATTCCTTCCCGATGGTGGAATCTGTCTGCAAGGTCTGGAAGAGGACTTCTGCTACGTCTTCGCGTGGCACTTCCCCGCGGTTGACTACTTCCGCTGCGTCTACTTTTCCTGTTGCCTCCTCATTGGTAAGGATGCCCGGATGGACGATGGTATATTGAAGTCCGCTGTCCCGCAGTGCTTTGTCCGCATAATGTTTGGCGACTACATATGGTGAGAAGGACGACGGAGATTCCTGAATAGCCTCCCTGCTCGTATCAAAGGAGCTGACAAGTACGAAGCGCTCCACTCCTGCCGCCTGCGCTGCTTCCACAGTTTTTACTGCGCCATCCAGATCGATCAGTATCGTCTTATCTTTTCCTGTATTTGGGCCGGATCCCGCGGTAAATACGACTGCGTCTACGCCTTCAGCAGCTTTGCGAATCTCATCTACACTGTCCTCGAGATCAATTATTGCTGTTTCAGCACCGAGGTCTTCGAAATAAGGGGCCTGTTCTTCTTTCCTGATCATGGCTCTTGCCTCATGGCCGCCTTCTACGATTTTACGAACCAGGTGTTTTCCAATCTTTCCATTCGCGCCGACTATCAGAGTTTTCACAGCAACCATCCTTTCAAAATCTTATCTTACATTTATCGTATCGATGCAGGGCCGGTTTGTCTAATGATAGGGTCGATGTCAGAAATCTGCCATACTTATATTCGACCGCCATTTCCGCCATCCAAGCTGACGCTTACTATTCCCCCGACAAAATAACCAAGCATATTGATTGGATTAATTATAGTAACAGGTTGACGAATTTGTTATTCTGTGCGTATAATGAGACACAACTAAAAACCCTACTTTTTTTATAGGAATTAGCGAGTTAGGAGGGAAATGACCGGTGTTTCTACAACTAAACCAGGTCGGAAAAGTATTTACCGACGATACAAAGCAATCATCATTCGAAGTCTTCTCCGGAGTCGACCTGTCCATCCCAGAAAACCAATTCGTTTCCATACTTGGACCTTCCGGCTGCGGCAAATCGACCCTTCTTTCTATGGTCGCCGGTCTAGAACATCCAACAGAAGGTTCCATCTCTCTGGAAGATGAGGAAATTAAAAAGCCGGGCCCTGACCGAGGGATGGTCTTCCAGCAGGCTTCCTTGTTTCCTTGGCTTAATGTGCGTGATAATATCACCTTTCCATTAAAAGGCAAGATGAGCAAGAAGGAAGCCAATGAAAGGGCCGACCACTTCCTGAAGATGGTACAGCTCAGCAAGTTCAAAGAACATTATATCTATGAGCTTTCAGGTGGAATGCAACAACGGGTGGCGATTGCACGCGCGCTCGCAATGGACCCCAAAGTCCTGCTGATGGATGAACCATTTGGAGCACTTGATGAGCAGACCAGACATATCCTGCATGATGAACTGGTCAAAATCTGGCAGGAGACACAGAAAACGATTCTATTTGTCACCCACAGTATCCATGAAGCTATAAAACTATCAGACCGGGTCGTCGTAATGGGAACACGGCCGGGCCGAATTATTGCCGACTTTTCCATTGATATGCCCCGTCCAAGGAAGCGGGACGATCAGGAAGTCATTGATATGGAAAAAAAGGTGATGGACCTCCTCGAAGGAGAAATCAATAAAGTGTTAAAGGAAGAGCTGTCCAATGAAGTGGAATATAGCAATTAAACGAATATTATTTTTAGCAGTAATCATCGGACTTTGGCAGCTGGTGTATGCGTTGGGCATCTTTGAAGAAATTATCTTCCCGCCACCAGCCAAAGTAGCTGTCGCATTATATGAAGGGTTTGCAGATGGAGACTTCCTTGTTGCCCTAGGAGCCAGTTTCCGTCATTTGTTTACCGGAATGTCATTGGCCATACTGATTGGAACCGTAGTAGGTGTAATTTTAGGTAAATCCAAGCAGGCGGATGAAACAGCGGGCATGTACTTGATCGCCCTGCAAAGCATCCCAAGCATTGTCTGGGTTCCACTTGCAATCATGCTGTTCGGTTTTTCCGAATTCGCGGTAATTTTCGTTGTGGTGCTTGGTGGAACATTTGTAATGGCCTTAAATGTCCGTTCAGCCATCCATAACGTACCCCCTCAGTTTGTGCGGGCAGCAAGGACGATGGGCACAACAGGCGTAAAGCTGTTTTACCGAGTGGAAGTACCGGCAGGCATTCCCTATTTCATGAGTGGTATCAGATTAGCCTGGGCATTCAGTTGGAGAGCATTGATGGCTGGTGAGTTATTGAGTAATGGCCCTGGGCTGGGATATACGCTTAGCTATGCGCAAGACTATGCACGAATGGACCAGGTAATTGCTATCATTATTATTATTGGAGTAATTGGGGCAGTCGTGGATAATCTGGTCTTTTCGAAGTTGGAGAAAAACGTAATGAAACGATGGGGACTTGTTAAATAAAGGAATACTAATCTATTACATTTATGTGAGAGGATGATAGAAACATGAAAAAATTTCTATTCAGTGCACTGATTCTATTGCTTGGCCTGGTGCTCACAGCTTGCGGCAGCGGAGAACAGCAATCCAGCGAATCAGGTGCAGCAGAAGCGGAAGGCGAAGAAATAACCATCGGGTATTTTCCGAATATCAACCATGTTGCCGGAATGGTAGCTGAAGAAAAAGATCTCTATTCGGAGACCCTTCCTGACGGCACACAGGTGAATTATCAATACTTCCCAGATGGTTCGGCATTCATGACGGCCATCGAAACAGGCGAGATTGAAGGAGGACTTGTCGGCCCCGGGCCAGCAATGAACCACTATGCAAGTGGAGCGGAGATTAACATTGTTGCCTCAGGATCTACTGGCGGTACTGTCATCATGGCAAGAAGTGATGCAGATATCGAAAGCCCGGAAGACCTTGCTGGAAAGACATTCATCTCTCCAAGAGTCGGATGCACACATGATGTCCAGTTCGAAACTATGATGAAAGAAGAGTACGGACTTACTTCCGACCGTGTCAAAGGGGAAATGAAGCATGTTACCGGTGAACCGGCAACGTATCATAGCTTGTTCACAACGGGAAATGTAGATGCTGCCACGGTTCCGGAACCATGGGCTTCAGTGATTGAAGAAAAAGGAAGTGGAAAGGTGCTCATTGATACACCGGATGTAGCCTATGGGGAGACCCTTCCAGCAGCTGTGTTTGTAACTTCTCAGCGCCTGGCTGAAGAAGATCCAGAATTAATCCAGAACTTGGTGGACGCTCATAAAAAAGCCACGGAGTTTATCCAAGAAAATCCGGAAGAGTCTAAAACCATCGCCATTGACAAGATCAAGGACATCACCGACCAGGAGTTGTCCGCATCAGCAATTGACAATGCATGGGAGCGTATTACCTTCACTTATGAAATCGATGAAGAGGTACTGCAGGATTTTGCAAACTCCTCCCATGATCTGGAGTTTCTAGATGAAGCCCCAGACCTGACAGGATTGGTAGATACCAGCTTTATTGAAGAGTAAGAACCAGAAAGAGGAAGGCTCCATTAGGGACCTTCCTCTTTTAGTATATTAATGATGATGGGCGCCAGTGGTAAGATTCGTGATTTCAAATCCCCTATCATCCACATGGAAGTACTTGATCCACAGATTATCGAGGAATTCTTCCCGCTTGTCGAGCAGAATATCCACACCTTTATCTGTCTCCACTACTTCATCATGTTCGGTCGGCGTATCAAGGCTGATGCCAAAATGGGCGTGATTGCCATGATTTTCCGTAATATATACGCGGATCATCTTTCCTTCCGCTTCTTCACTTCCCAGAATTTTTTTAAGCTCTTTAGCGGCATTGCGGTTCATTTTCACTCTCATGGGCCAGCCTCCATTTCATTTATTCCTGTCTATTATCTCACTTCAAAGGGAAAATGAAAAAGATTCCGCTTTACTTTCTTCACCAGCATACGGCCGACTGAAGTGCGAATATAAAAGGGATGCCAATCGAAATGCGATTGGCATCCCTTATCTATATGATGGATGGAGCGCCTCTCATATAAAACTTAGGAGTATTATTTGAGGATTTCCTCCTGATATTCCTCATTACTCATTTCCTCGCTTCCAGCGATAAAATAATAGCCGTCCTTCCTCACTGTCCAAAGGATTACCTGGTCATCATCGAGCCTGGCGACAATCAGATACCAGTTTTCATCATATTTCTCATCCAGATGGCCAATGACCCCCGACTGGATCTGCAATTTACGCAGCTGCTGAATGCTCATATTTTTCACGCCCTGCATATGCTGAACCTGAGAAGCCAGCTCCCCCACTACTTCATCCAAATGCTCATCTATACCCTCGTAATGACGGGAAAACATCCCCCTGATGTATTCGTCATTTCCTACAAGGGCGGCATTGTACATATCTTCCACTACCCGTGCAGACGCCTGGTTCATACATCCTCCAAGCAGAATAGTTACTGCCAAAAACAGAGGCAGGAATGCTGTCTTCATTGCTTGTCCTCCGTCGTAAAACTTGGTTGTTATGGACAATTATACAACAGCAGCGGCGCTATATGCTATGGGATTCGCGAAAAATTAAAAAATTCATCATCTTTTGTGAAAAATGTATTGACAAAACCTTAAAGAGCGTGTAACTTATAAACCAATTACATACCCTTCTTATCCAGAGAGGTGGAGGGAATGGCCCCTGGAAACCTCGGCATCGGACTCGTAAGCGTGACTGTGCCAATTCCACCAGGCAATAGCATTGCCTGAAAGATGAGAAGTGGATAAAGATCTTGCTCTTGTGCCCTTTTTGCTATAAAAAGGGCTTTTTTTTCTTTTGGGCACCGTTGATAAGCCTGCCGCTTATGTTGGCAGGCTTATCAACGGTGCTTTCCACTGTGAATGATCTCATCCAGATTTGTTTCCGATTTTGTATGATTATGGGCATCACAATAATAGACAGTAGTAGTCACCCGATGGGAGATTTCACAAGTACGGGTTACCCGAAGGAAATTTTTCCAATAGGTATACTCATGGCTGTCAGCATGAATAATATCCTCAGTCGTACTGGATTCCACCCATTCATGTGTTGTATCTTCTCTCTCTTCCACCTGGGCTTGGGCTTCTCCCCCTAACCAGCCTGCACTGGCAAAAAAGCTGATGAACAGTAAGACAGCAATCATTCCGCGCAATCAGAACACTCCTTTCATACCACCAATTAACCTTTCCTACCTTACCCGAGAAAAGGGAAAATATACGGCCATTTCCAATTCCAGCCACAAAATGCCTATGGGCTTGAGGTAGGTGTTTAGCATATTTACTTCGGGTATAGTAATTAAACCATCACTTTAATTGTTCTGTTGCCGGAGGTCTGCGTATGTCAGAAGAATTAACCAATACTAATTTTTTCATTTTGGCAATCTCACTTATATTTATCATCAGCATCCTTGGAGTACAGTTTTCCACCCGTATCAATGCGCCTTCCCTCATTTTTTTCATTGGTATCGGCATGGTGGTCGGAGGAGATGTATTTAATTTAGTCCAATTCCGGGATCCGCAAATAGCCCAGCTTATCGGGATGATGGCTTTGGTCGTTATTCTGTTTGACGGCGGAATCAAGACGAATTGGGGAACCATACGCCCGATGGCGATGCCTGCCATCTCTCTTGCTACTTTAGGTGTATTCCTCACTTCCATGATTCTCGGGCTTGCAGCAAAGTTCATCTTTGGGCTAAGCTGGGCGGAATCATTCTTGATGGGGGCACTCGTGGGTTCCACGGATGCTGCCGCCGTGTTTGCCATGCTTTCCGGCAAAAATATCAATGATCGGCTGGACGCAACCTTGGAAGGGGAATCTGGTGCCAACGATCCGATGGCGGTATTCTTGACCGTGACCCTTATCTCGTTTGTCAGTGGTGAGAATGCAGGGATTTTGGGGCTTATTGGGCAATTCATATGGCAGATGGGCGGAGGGCTTCTGATTGGACTGTTGATCGGCTGGGTCGGCAGTAAAGGGCTACATAGGATCCACTTGGCCTCCAGCGGACTTTATCCTCTGCTTGCCTTTTCATTTGCTTTTTTAGCCTACAGCACTGCCTCACTAGCAAATGCAAGTGGCTTATTAGCCGTTTACGTCACCGCCCTGGTCATTGGGAACACCGGGTTGAAACAGCGGAACACCATCCTGAGATTTAATGAAGGATTCAGCTGGATTGCCCAGATTGTTATGTTCCTTTTCCTCGGCCTATTCGTTGTACCAGGAGATCTTTTCACATGGGACATTATGGTTCAGGGGCTTTTGCTGTCTCTTATACTCATGTTTATTGCCCGGCCTGTCGCAACGTTCATCTCTGTCGCAGGCATGAAATTCAATCTGAAAGAAAAACTGTTCCTATCTTGGGCAGGGCTGCGCGGCGCTGTGCCAATCGTCCTTGCCCTGTTTCCGATGCTCGCCGGCCTGGAGCATAGCCAGTTATATTTCAATATTATTTTCTTTGTCGTTCTGTCCTCAACCATTTTCCAAGGAACAACCATGGCATTAATTGCCGATAAGCTCCAAGTAGCCAAACCAACCGGACTGAATCCTCTCCATTCGTTGGACTTCCTATCGGTCGGAAAACAGGATATCCAATTATTGGAATATAAGGTGGATGAATCAACAACGGTAAATGGAAAAAAGATCAAAGAAACTGGCTTTCCAGCCAAAGCCAATATCGCCATCATTCTACGGGATGGAGACACCTTAGCACCGCATGGAAATGTTGAACTACAGAAGGGCGACCTCATCTATATATTGGTTCCAAATGATCAAATCGATGAACTGGAGAATGTATTGAGAGGAAGCGGTTAGCGGATACAATCTATTTATTGTACCCGCTTTTTGCCGTCCGATAAAAACTGGCTACCATACTATTTCCAGCTTGGTCTTATGGTACAATAGTAAAAAACATAGGGAGCTGGAAACCTTGAACAAGCTTTTACTTATAGTATTAATTTCCCTGTTCGCATTGGCTGCATGCGGCAGTGAGGAACCGGCGGATGCAGAAGGGAATATCGCCCAGGAAGAAGCAGAGGATGGAGATGCGGCCAATTCAGAAGTGGTTGCTGACGACGGAAGCGGGAATGATTCTGCCAATGAGGACGAAGCAGTCGAAGTAGACGAAGGACTTTTGAATGTGGAAATTACTTTTCCTGCCTCTTTCTTCGACTCAAACGAGGGTGTAACGAGCATCGAGCAAACCATTGCGGAAGCGGAGGAAATGGGAATCGATGAAGTCATCGAGAATGATGACGGTTCGCTGACTTATAAAATGTCCAAGCGGAAGCACAGAGAGCTAATGGACGAATATAAATCCGAGATGAATGCCACAATCGAAGAGATGGCTGGTTCAGGGGATTTACCTTCCATCCAGGATATAACCTCCAATGATTCTTTTTCTGAATTCACCATGGTAGTCGACCAAGCAGCATTTGAAAACAGCTTTGATGGGTTTGCTGCAGTCAGCCTGGGATTCAGCGGAATGTTTTATCAGTTATTGGATGGGGTGGACCCTGATGACTACGAGGTCACCATAAATGTAGAAAATGCGGAATCAGGAGAAATAATTGATACGATCATATACCCAGATGCATTTGAACAATCAGAGTAATATATTAGAGGGTGGGCCGCAAATAAACTGTTCGGCCTAGAGGGGGAACGAAACACTTCTTCAGCGGAGGAAATATGCGTAGACTCCTGCGGGAGGAAAGGCCTAGGCGAGACACCGCAGTGCGGAGCACAAGGTGGCTCACCAGCCGCCCGCGGAAAGCGAAGCATATTTCCGCAGCAGTTATCTCCGCTAACCTAAATGTTCGGCATTCTCCCTTCTAAATTAAGGCTGAAACACCGAGGATTCACCCTTTCTCCCCACTGGAGCCGGATGCCTGCTTAAGAATATAATATCACCTAGCATTATAATCTTTCACTCATGAAAAAAGGGGCAGCACTGTATGTACAGCGCTGCCCCTTTTTCCTAATCGGACTTGCGTTTCTTCTCCCAGGAGTTAAGGTTCTTTTTCTGGTTGCCGTGTTCATCCTTTGCTTCTCCCTGCATTCTTTCCACCATGCCTTCAGATTTTTTGCGGCGGTTTCCTGTCACTCTGCCCATCTCTTCTTTGGCCATACCTTTCACCTTATCTTTCATCCCTTTTGCTTTATCTCCAAAATTATTACCTGCCATTTTTGTCCCTCCATTAAAAATTATCCATCTATCGGTATATACCCATCCAATGGAGGGAGAAAAACAACTTGTTTATGGTCTCGAATCATACATAATACCAGTAACTGCCATTCTTCCATTCACGCTGACACTCCCCTTGATACCTTAAGTATTCCAAATGTGACAGCGTCTCCCCTATCGCAAACCGGATCTCATGGATGGTGAGATCTTTTCGAAATAATTTCAAGCACGCCTGATATACAGTGGCACCGCAGCTTATCGATTCAAGGGTTTCTTCCAACCGCTTCCCATGATGCTTCTGGATTTCGTCTATTCTCTCATTTGCCCCGTAGAAAGGCAGGCCGTGAGAAGGGACTACCAGTTCAGCATCCAGTCTCTTTATCTTCTTCAAAGAATCCAGATAGGACTTGAGTGGATCTGGATTTCCATGGAACCAATAGGAGATATTAGGTGTTATCTTCGGCAGAATATGATCCGTTGAAAGCAGGATATTTTCTTCCCTGTTGAAGAAGGTCACCAATCCATCTGAATGCCCTGGTGTGAAAATAACTTCATAATCATGAGGGCCTATGGCTAATTTCTCTCCTTCTTCAAGGAAATCAGTCACTTTGGGATATGGGGTGACCCGAGGGATGAAGTTTTCCGTGTTATTTGCCATCCTTCTTCCCATTTCACCAGGGATACCCGCCAATATATAATTATCTTGCAACTTCTTTATAAATTCCGGCCGCCAAGCTTGCAGGCCTAGATTGGCATCTGTGCGGGACATTCTGACTCTTGCCCCGGTCCACTCCTGCAGCCGGCCCGCAAACCCATAATGATCTGGATGGTAGTGGGTGACCAATATCTCAGCTACTTCCCTGCCGGCCAATTCCTTCTTCCACCTGGCTAGAGTTTCTTCATTATGCAAACCTGCATCAATTACCGTCCATCCATCTGATCCCTCGGCCATAAAACAGTTGACATGGTCGAGTCGAAAAGGAAGGTCCAGTGTAACTGAATACAGACCGCACTTTTGCAGCAGATTTTCTGCATGTTTGGCTGATTTCGGTTCTTGCATCGCCATCCGACGGGACCTCCTTTCTACTCCTCCGAAACTTTCACCAGCTGTTTACCTAAATTCTCCCCATTAAACAGACCGATAAAAGCCTGTGGGGCGTTCTCTAGTCCTTCTACCATATTTTCTCTGTATTTCAATTTCCCATCCCTTACCCACTGACCAAGCTGCTTAATTCCTTCCTCCTGCCTGTCAGCATAATCGGAGACAATAAATCCCTGCATCAAGGCGCTTCGCTGAATCAATTGTCCTTGAACTCGGGGGCCTTTCTCCGGCTCTTTCAAATTATACTGTGAAATTTGTCCACAGAGAATGATCCTTGCTTTGTAATTGATTCTCCTCATTACACTGTCAGAGATGGGGCCTCCTACATTATCAAAATAAATATCGACTCCCTCGGCAGCATGCAGCTTTACAGCTTTTGAAATCTCTTCTCTCTGATAATTGATTACTGCATCAAATCCCAACTCCTTTTTTAGATAGGATGTTTTTTCCTTTGAGCCTGCGATGCCGACCACCTTGCATCCGTATAGCTTGGCTATTTGCCCTGCAACAGTTCCTACCGCTCCGGCCGCTCCGGAAATGACCACAGTTTCGCCCGGCTTTGGCTTTCCGATGTCAAGTAAGCCGAAATAGGCGGTGAGTCCGGGCATCCCGACAATGCCAAGTGAAGTGGAAATGGGAGCTGATTCCGGATCTAATTTCCGCAAATGCTTTCCATCAGAGAGGGAATAATCAGCCCATGAGAGATTGCCCGTCACAATTTCCCCCTCTTTGAAATCCGGGTTCCTTGATTCAACTACTTTACCGACAACTCCGCCTGTCAGTACTTTCCCTGTTTCAAAAGGAGAAATATATGTCCTTACTCCTGTCATCCTCCCCCGCATATAAGGGTCTACGGAAAGATAGATGGTCTGAACCACCAATTCCCCTTCGCCGGGTTCGGGCACTCCTTCTTCCACCAATTCGAAGTTTTCGCCCGATGGCATCCCATCCGGCCTAGAGCGCAATAATATACAACGATTCGTTCCCCCCATTGTCATACCTCCCTTATTTTTCATAAAGAAGAAGCCGATGTTAGCGGCTTCTTCCTTGATTGAATCAGCCATCATATGGCACAATTTCTCCGTCCTCCACCGAACCATATCTTGTATCGATCTCAAACCCGCCGTTCTCGCCGATCGATGGAATGACATAAACCTTCTTATCTTCTGGAAGATTGTCCAGCCCATCTTGGATATGGCTGCGAATTGCCTCGGCATCTTCTACATTGCCTGCCGCCTTCATGGCTTCTACGAAAATATACATGGCAACATAGTGGAAGCCTGCTTCTGAACCTGGATCTTTATCATACTCCTGCCTGTATTTCTCAACAAAATCCGGCACTCCCGGGTAGTCCGCGTTTACTAACGGCATAGTACCAATGGCACCTTCAAATGGCTCATAGGAGTCTTCTCCTGTGACGTTTTTCATTTCATCCAGTTTTGCCTGGTCCATAATCATAAAGCCGCCTTCAAAGCCTAGATCTCTCGCTTGTTGCGCTACCTTGGCCGTCGGCTCGGATGGTCCGCCGATAAACAAGACATCTGGATCTTCTTCCAACGCGTTAGTCAGAAGGGTGAAGAAGTCTGTATCCTTGGAAAAGTCGACAGAAGATTCATAGACCACTTCTCCTCCTTCGCTTTCCCAGTGTGGCAGCAATGCTTCTGCCCAGTCCTTTCCATATTGGGTCACCGGTGGGATTGCCGCCAGCTTATTGCCAAAACGCTCCATGGAGTATTTCGTAAATGGCTCTATATACCCGTCATAGCTCGGTGGAATCCGGACAGTCAGCGAATTTCCGGCCTCCGTAATAGACGGCTCACTGGAATAAGCACCAATCAGAAACTTTTCCTGTTCATTAAACACCTGCAGTGCCGAGACCCCTCCGCTGTGCGGCGTAAAGATGATCGGCGTATCATTCTCCTGTACCAATCGGCGGGCATTGGCAGCTGTCTCGTTCGGCAAATATTTATCATCCAAGGCAACTACGTTCAGCTTATAGGTTTCCCCGTCAATTTCAAAGCCTTCTTCATTAATTTCATCTACCGCGAGTTCAAGGCCGTTCAGGGTATTCTCACCATAATATGCTGCTGCACCACTCAATGGGCCGCTATATCCTATGTTTACAACCTTCTCTCCATCACCTGCACCCACATCTGCCTGCTCTCCCGTATTTCCCGCAGAATCAATACAGGCTGCCAGCAATGACAGGAGCAACACCAGCATTACCACCATTCCCGCACGCTTCATCTATATCCCTCCCAAATTTAATATATCTACTTAAACACCCTGAATTTTTATGCACCAACATATGCCTTTCTGACTTTTTCATTGGCAAACAGGTCTTCCGACTTTCCTGCTACAACAATCCTGCCATTCTCATAGACATACCCTTTGTCTGCAATACTGAGAGCTGCATTGGCATTCTGTTCTGCCAGAAGGATGGTTGTTCCCTCCCGGTTGATCTGCTGGATGCTCTCAAACATCTGTTCAACAATCAACGGTGCCAGCCCTATGGAGGGTTCATCCAAGAGCATCAGGTCCGGCTTGGCCATCAATGCCCTGCCAATTGCAAGCATCTGTTGCTGTCCCCCGCTTAGAGAACCCGCAAATTCTCCACGCTTGTCGTACAAAATTGGAAACAAGTCGTACACTTCTTTCAACGTCATTTTTATTCCTTTCTTGTTTTTCCGATGGACATAGGCGCCCATGGTCAGATTCTGTTCCACACTCATCTGCGGAAACAGCTTCCGGTCTTCGGCACACTGCACCACACCCATTTTGACGATTTTATCCGGGGATTTCCCGCCGATTGGACTGCCATTGAACATGATTTCTCCTTCCTTGGGTTTCACCAATCCGCTAATCGCCCGGAATGTAGTGCTTTTTCCCGCACCGTTTGCTCCAAGAAGTACAACTATTTCTCCCTTTCCTACGGAGATGTCAGCCTGCTTGACCGCAGAAAAATTGCCGTAGTTTACTGTCACCTGCTTCAATTCAAGCACTGGCATCTCCTCCCAAATAGGCTTTTATGACCTCTTCATTATTATTGATTTCCTCCGGTGTTCCTTCTGCAATTTTTTCACCGTAATTGAGCACCATTATTTTGTCCGCCATATTCATGATCATTTTCATTTTGTGCTCGATGAGGCATACAGTTATCCCTTTTTGGGCCATCTTCTCGATTAAGAGGGACAGCTCTTCCGTTTCATCCGGATTGACACCTGCTGTCGGTTCATCCATGAAAACCACTTCCGGATCGGTAGCAAGAGCTAGGGCAAAGGCAACCCGTTTCTTTTCTTCCTGTGAAATGTTGGCTACCACCCTATCCGTAATATCGGAAAGACCGGCAAACTCAAGCACCTTCAATGCCTTTTCCTTACACTTCTCTTCTTCTTTCTTCAGCCGATTTGTGCGGAATATAGCATCAAATAGATTGGATTTGGTCCGGAGTCGGTGGCCAACTACCACATTTTCAAAAACGGTGGACCTATCAAACAGATTGGTCGTTTGAAAAGTGCGTGCCAATCCCAATTCTGCAATCTTATTGGGAGAAAGTGCCGAAATATCCCTCCCTTTAAACTTCACCTCCCCTGAGCTTGGGCGGTGGATGCCAGTGATCAAATTGAAGAACGTCGACTTCCCTGCTCCATTTGGCCCGATGATGGCGTTGACTTTCCCCCTTTCCACTGAGAAGTCCACCCCATTAATGGCTGTCAGTCCTCCAAATTTTTTGGTAAGATCCCTTGTTTCCAAAAACATTCAGTCACCCCTCCTGTGCTTGTTTTTTCAGGTTTGCCGCATATAATCTCTTCTTTTCCTGCCTATTAAACTGCCAATTACGGAAGGAACCGACAATCCCTCCAGGGGAGAAAATGATCAGCAATGTCAGTAAAGGGCCGAAAATAAGCATCCGGTAATCTTGCAAAAACTGCAGGTTCTGCGAAAGCCAGACAATCAGCAGTGTACCGATAAGTGGACCTGATAAGGTGCCGATGCCCCCGACAATCATGTAGGTTAGCAAATCAAAGGTGATGGTGGTGTAGGCAATTTCCGGGCCAATAAACCGTATGAAGCTAGCGTATAGGGCACCTGCCACACCAGCAAAAAAGGTAGAGAGAACAAAGGAGGTGATTTTATTTCTCCATGGTGAAATGCCGAGAGACTGGGCCAGCTGCTCGCTGTTCCTGATGGCGATAAAGGATCTTCCCGTCAACGAATTCACAATCCGATATACCGTAAAAATCACGAGCAGCAGCACAGCAAACACGAAGTAATACTGAGCAAGTGGAGTAGAAAGAGAGACAGGCCCAATATCGCCCGGTGCCGGTATTCCCATCAGCCCCCTTACTCCTTCGGTCAGGCTGTCCCATTTATCAATAACCAAGTAGATGATGTAACCGACACACAGCGTATAGATGGCAAAGAAATGTTCTTTTGTCCGTAAAGCTATCAAACCGATAAAAAAGCCAATTACACTGGTAATGAGCGGCGCTAGAATAAAAGCCGGCCAAAACCCCATCCCCGCTTTCACTGTCAATAAGCCGAGAGCGTAGGCACCGATGGCGAAGAAACCTGCATGCGCCAGTGACAGATATCCAGTAAACCCTGAGAGCAGGTTCAGCCCGTATACAGCTATTGCCCAGATGAAGGCCAATGTCAGAATGTGAATATAATATTGATTCGGAACAAAGAGAGGAAAGAGCAAGGCAAGGACAATTAATAATGCAAGCAGGCTTTTCTTCTCCAAAAGCTGTTTCACTTATAATCCCCCCTTGGCAAAGATGCCCTCTGGTTTAATAGACAAGATAGCCACGAGCAGAACAAAGGCAATGATATCCTTATAGTCACTGGAAATATAAGTAGCTCCGATACTCTCACTGAAACCCAGAATATAGCCGCCAAGGATTGCACCGGGAATGCTCCCCATTCCTCCGATAATAATAATGACAAAAGCCTTTAGAATCACCAGATGCCCCATCCCTGGAAAAACCAGATTAATAGGAGAGGACAAGGAGGCGCCGATGGCAGCCAAAGCCCCTGCGATAAAGAAAGTAAGAATGGCCACCTTATTGGTATTCACACCAACCAATGAAGCTCCTTCGCGGTTTTGTGCCATCGCTACAATGGTGGCACCGGTAAATGTCTTCTTCAAAAATAGATAAAGTAGTATCATTACCACAATGGTCGCCCCTACAATCAAAAGGCGCTGGCCTGTAAACGTGAGTCCTGCGAAATTGATGACACCGCCATATGGGGTGGGCATCTGCCGGAAATCTGCTCCCCAGATCAGTTGTGCCAATGCTTCCAGAAACAGCAGGATACCAATAGCAGCCACCTTATGCTGAATTGGTGTGGAGTGGCGTAAAGGATGGAACACCAACCTTTCCATCAGAACACTTGTAAGGCCTACAACCAATATGGAAATCAGAATCGCCATCCAATAATTCATCCCCAGGTACACCATCATGGTTAATGTCATATACCCACCCAGCATATATAGGGCACCATGGGCAAAATTGGGAATATGCAAGATCCCATATACGAGAGTCAGGCCTAAGGCTACCAAGCTATAAACACTGCCGACGGTCAACCCATTGAACAGCTGCTGCAAAAATATATCCACTCTTTCCTCCCCTTCCGCAAAACAATGATAGATTTGGGAGTACAGGGGGTGACTCAAGGTGACTCCCCCTATACTCCTAGTCCGAAAATCACTGCAACTTCGACTTTTCCCTTTCCTTCTCCTGCAGTTTCCTCCACAGTATCTTTCCACTGCTTGTCGTCGGCAATGAATCCAGGAACTCCACATGGCGCGGGTATTTATATGCGGCCATATGCTGCTTGCTCCATTCAATGATCTCTGCTTCTGTAACCTTTTCCTTTTGCTCCTGTTTCAGGATAATGAAAGCTTTTACTGCCTCTCCTTTTTTGGCATCCGGTATGCCGACCACACATGCCTGCTGTACTGCAGGATGCTTATAAAGGAAGGATTCAATTTCTGTCGGCCAAACCTTGTATCCGGACGTATTGATCATTCGTTTCACTCTATCAACCATAAAGAAGTAGCCCTCTTCATCATATCTTCCTATATCTCCTGTACGGAAAAACCGTTTCCCGTCCACTTCTATAAAAGCGTTTTCATTTTCTTCGTCCCGATTATAATAGCCAGTCATGATCTGTGGGCCGTTCACAATAATCTCTCCTACTTCTCCGACCCCCAATTCCTTTTGTGTTGCTGGATCGATGATTCTTGCATCTACATCGAACGAGGGAATTCCAAGGCACTGCATCTTTGGCCGGTCTGAGGGGTTGAAATGGGTTTGAGCAATTGTCTCCGATAGCCCATACCCCTCTACGAATTTGAGACCTGTCAACTGATAGAGCTGCTCACCCACGGCTTCCGGCAGTGCAGCACCCCCGCCGGAGATCGAGATCAGGGTAGAAAGCTGTTCCGCTCTCAGTTGTGGGTTCGCAAGGAAGTCAATGAGCATGGTGCTAATCGCCACCCAATTGGTGCAATGCTGTGTTTCAATCAGCTCTACTGCGACGTTTCTATCCCACCTTGTCATAATGACCATGGTCCCACCGCTATAGATAGGCATATGCATACTGTGGACCATCCCGGTCACATGGAAAAATGGCAAAGTGGCCAAATGAATATGATCTGCCGTCGCACCCGCCCAGTTTGCCGCT
The DNA here is from genome assembly GCF_042643265.1 of Virgibacillus sediminis. NCBI lineage: Bacteria > Bacillati > Bacillota > Bacilli > Caryophanales > Bacillaceae > Virgibacillus > Virgibacillus sediminis. The sequence continues at coordinate 52,959 of NZ_JBHRRZ010000038.1, forward strand.
CCCACCGTGTTTGCCTGGACAGTACTATTGGTATGCATACATCCCTTGGGAAGGCCGGTTGTACCGGACGTATACGGAAGCACCGCCAAATCTCCGGCCTCTATTTCCCTTTCCTGCGGGCCCTCTGGGATTCTTATACAATCTTTCCACTGATAATGATTGACGGAGCTAAAATCTACAGGTGGCTTTTTCACTTCTTCCGGCAGGCCCAGCGGAAAATGATCGCCAGCATAATCGGAATATGCTGCAATGATAAGATTCTTCAGGGAAGTAGCCTTCAGCAAGGGAGCAACCTTCCCATAGAGCTCCTGCCCAACCAATGCATGCAGAATCTCACAGTCTTTCACATAAAATTCAAGCTCTTCAGCTGTCAGCATAGGATTGATCGGCACTACTGCTCCTCCGGCCTTCAAGATGGCATAATAGCCAATTACGAATTGAGGGGAATTCTGCATATACAGAAGAATTTTTTCCCCTTTATACACTCCTAGTTCTCCCTGGAGGAAGCCGGCAAGCGAATCTACTTCCCGCTGCAGCTGGCGGTAGCTGATTTCATTTCCATAATAGTAGATGGCTTGATGATCCGGATACCTGCTGGCACTGACAGACAAATTATCATAGAGAGGTGTCTCCGGAATGGTCAGCGATTTGGATAATTTTGGCCAATATTCATAATGACGGGTTAACATTTATTCACTCTCCCTTAATTATGAGTCAAACATCCTACCATTCTACTGTCTGCTATTTTTAAAATCCGGCTGCCTTTTCTCTTTAAATGCCGCCACCCCCTCCCTATGCTCCTCAGAGGTTGCGACAGTTGCCTGGGTGATCCGTTCTTGTTCAAGGATCTCCTCCAAGTTGGCATTCAATGATTGATCGGCAATCTTTTTTATGAACCCATATGCCGAAGAGGGACCTTCTGCTATCCTGCGAACAAACTCTCCGGCCTTTTCTTCCAGCTCTGCAGCAGGGTAGACATGATTCACAATTCCCAGTTGATGTGCTTCCTCGGCGGTAATCGGCTCTGCATTAAACATCAATTCCTTGGCACGGTATGGACCGATCTGTCTAGTAAGAAAATACAAGCCTCCCCCGTCGGAAATCAGTCCCACTTTTGAAAAACTCATAATGAATTTGCTTGTATCTTCTGCGAGAATCAGATCGCAAGCCATCGCCAGATTGAATCCGGCACCTGCTGCATAACCATGGACTATTGCAATAATTGGCTTCTCCAACTCTTTCATCGATAGAATCAACCTATTTAAATTTCCAATGTGGGCATAGGTATCCATTGGGGTGTTGCTGCCCATTCTTTTGACATCACCACCTGCGCTGAAAGCACGTCCAGAACCTGATATAGTTACCGCCCGCACCGTGTCATCCGAACCAGCTTCACGTACCGCCTCGGAAAGGCCAGAAATCATCTCCGTACTGAATGCATTGAGGCTTTCCGGCCGGTTCAATGTAATGTTCATGATTCCATTCTCTTTTTTAATCATCAGATGATCGGTTTGTGTTGACTGCATGAACTTCTCTCCCATCCTTCTTTGTTTCCGCGGCGACCACCGCCTGATCGGTATTTACATAGGACACTATCGGATAAATATCCTTTTGCAATACAAAATCGAGCTCATGAGCATATCCGTGCTTGACGATCATCTTCCCTACACTAGAACCATAGAGGAGTTTCCTTCCATCGTCGGCTGCACCTTTGTAGAACTCATGGGCTGCAAGGGCAGCATCCGAGTATTGCCAAGTTTGTTCTGAATTGGCTGTTAGATTCTCTATGAAATAACCTGCCCCATAGAAGTCCTCAATATTGAACTCACCCGACGAACCGGCACATACGAGAAGAACCGTTTCATTACTATGATTTTCAAGCAGATGCTGGACGACAGCCTGGGTATTCAGCAAAGAAGCCACATAAACCACTTTTGCCCCGGAGGCCTTTCTAACGGCAACTGTCCCATTGGTAGTTGACAACACCACCGACTTGCCGGCAACCTCCTTTTCCAGCCCTTGTGGATATGGTGCAAGAAACCCTTCAATTGTCACGCCTTGATACTCACCAGCTAGAACAAAGCTCCCTTCCTCTCTGCCCGCCGCCTCTTCCATTGCAGCTTCTCGATCTAGAACAGGGACTACTTCTCTGGCACCATAATGAAGAGCAGCTGTAATTGCAGTTGTCGCAAGCAATATGTCAAAAACAACCACAATTTTATGATCATCCAGCCTTTGTTCATCCAATTCTTCTTTCCTTAAGAGAACATGTAATTTTGCCATTCTTCCCCACCTTTTTATCCATCATATCTTCCTGCCGGCAGTCTCCTGTGCGTACTGAATGAGGTTGCGAACATAGGAATTCAAATTGGCGAAGCGCTCATCTTGGGTCTGCCCCTTCTTCCACCGATAATAGATTTGCTGACAAATGACGGCGAGCTTAAAATAGGCGAAGGTCAAATAGAAATCCATATGGGCAACGTTCCTTCCGCTTTTCCTTGCATATGCCTCCATGAATTCTTCCCTCGTCATAAACCCGGGATGGACGGTGACCGATTCTTCTCCCAATCCTTTCCTCAGCAGTGGAGAGTCCCCTGCCTGTGTCCAGTAGCTCATGGCCACCGCCAGATCTGCCAATGGATCGCCGACGGTTGTCATTTCCCAGTCGAACAGTCCGACCAATTCACTGAAGTCGTCATTGAACATGGCATTATTCAACTTGAAGTCATAATGGATAATCGTCGGCGGCTGGGAAGCAGGTATATGATCAACCAGCCATTTCTTCAGCAAGCCTTCTCCCTGGATATCATCGGTACGCGCCCGTTCATATCGTTTAATCCAACCATGCACCTGACGTTCCATGAACCCCTCCGGCTTCGTCATATCTTTCAGTTTTGTTTTCGAGTAATCAATCGCATGGAGCTTAGCAAGCGTATCCACCATCTTTTGCGATATGTTGCGGCATAGTCCTTCTGTCACCTGAACCCCCTCGGGAAAAGAGGTATCCAGTACCCTTCCATGCTTTCTCTCCATGACAAAGAATGGGCTTCCCAATATATCTACTTCCGCAAACAGATATGGTTCAGGGGCAGGTGGAAAATGAGGGTGAAGTTCCTTGATGATCGTAAATTCTCTTTTCATATCATGTGCTTTCGGAGCAACGGGGCCGAGCGGCGGCCGCCGCAGCACTGCTTCCCATGACCCCATTTGCAGCTGGTAAGTCAAATTGGATCTTCCCGCACGGAATTGAGTGACCTTAAGCGGCTCATCCGGCAGTCCATGAAGATGGTGCCGTAGATAGTCTTCCAATTTTTCCAGATTCAGCTCTTCTCCTTTACGGACGGGGATGGTCTCTGCTGACATCTCTTCCCTCCTAAACTGAATATTCTGACTAACATTAGTGTACGGCTAGATAATTTTCCAGTTTTCGCCGTACATGGTCCGGAATTTTAATGGACGTTTGTTCTTCATAGTTATAGCACACCGTTACAGCGTGTGACTTTGCGACTATTGCCCCTGTCATCGGATTAACCAGCTTATGATAGACTGTAAAACTCTTTCCTCCCACCTTCTCCACATCTGTCAACAGCCTCAACTCCTGCCCCGCATATGCCTGCGATACATAATCACAGGAAATAGACGCCAGGATAAAGTTGAAGGTATCATCCCTTTCCGGGCATATTTCCTGGAAGAATTTAGTACGTGCTTCTTCAAAATAAAGGAAATAACTTACATTGTTGACGTGGCCGGCAGCATCCGTTTCAGCAAACCGTACATAAATGTCAATTTCATGCGAAGCCATAAATTCCCCCCTTTCCATCTTCTGGTTTAGTAGTTATTTTCGAGGATTCCCATCCTCTTCATTCTTAATTCCATATAAGAAGATATCCATATAGATACGGGTGAGCTCCTCTTCGGATAATTCTCCTTCTGGATTAAACCAGTAAAAGCTCCAATTGGTCATTCCTAGCAAGCCAAAGGTGAGGATATCGGAACGGAGATCTGGCTTGAAGGACCCATTTTTTATTCCTTCTTCTATCATTTGCTGGAATCCAAGCCTGAATGTTTGGCGTTTCTGCCGGATCTCCTCTGTATGTGTTTCATCCAGGTTACGGCCTTCCCGATTGAAGATTCTCGCACTTTGCCTTTGTGTCCGGATACTGCTGATTACCAGAAAGATAATACTGTATAATTTATCCACCGACCCTTTACTGGAATCATTCAGCACTTGTTCCTGCTTCTCCAGCAAACCTTCAATATAATTAAGGTGGATATCCTTCAGCAGCTCTTGCTTGCTTTTGTAGTAATAATAAAAGCTCCCTTTCGTAACACCGAGATAGTCGACAATATCCTGTATGGATGTCTCACTGTATCCCTTGTCATCAAACAAACGGATACTAGCTTGCATGATCTTATCCTTCATATGCCAATTTCCTCTCCACAAATTATAACTCTATCTTACAGCATATAGATTTTGTCGACTACAGCTTCATTAATCTCTTTCAATAATGGCCGAGATTCCCTGACCGCCACCAATACAGGCAGTAATTAATGCATATCTTCCTCCAGATCTCTGCAATTCATGGACAGCTTTGGTAACAAGAATCGCCCCCGTGGCTCCAAGCGGATGGCCGTGGGCAATGGCCCCTCCGTTTACATTCACCTTATCCAGATCCATTTCCAGCTCTCGGTCACAGGCAATCACCTGTGCTGCAAAAGCTTCATTAATCTCGATAAGGTCCATATCCTCAAGTTTCAAACCGGATCGTTTCATTACTTTTCTTGTAGCTGGAACCGGCCCAATTCCCATAAAATTAGGATCCACCCCGGCCACTGCAGAGGCTCTGACTGTCGCCAGCGGGGCCAGCCCCAATTGGTTTGCCTTCTCCCTGGACATGATGACAAGTGCAGAGGCTGCGTCATTAAGTCCGGAGCTGTTCCCCGCAGATACACTGCCGCCATTCTTAAAAGCAGGAGGCAGTTTTGCCAGTTTTTCCTTGGTAGTGCCTGGACGGGGATGCTCATCCTGCTTGAAAACAACCGGCTCTCCTTTACGGACAGGTACAGTGATTGGAACAATCTGTTCGTCAAAGCGCCCTTCTTCCATTGCAGTGGCCATTCGCTTCTGGCTTCTTACTGCAAACTCATCCTGTTCTTCCCTGGAAACGTTATATTGATCTGCCAGATTTTCCGCTGTGGTGCCCATCGGCGGATCACCGATCTCCTCTGGGGACAGCTGGGATTTCCGGAACTTTGGCAGCGCCGGACTGTATGCCTTGGACGGGCGGTCCATCAGATAAGGGGCACGTGACATGCTTTCTGTTCCGCCGGCAATGAAAACATCGCCTTCCCCCGCGCGGATAGCCTGGGCAGCAAGTACTATCGCATTGATACCGGAGCCGCATTGCCGATCCACCGTGAGCCCCGGCAATTCTGTCGATAAACCAGATTGCAAAGCAGTGAGCCTGGCAATATTTCCTCCTCCGCTTAATACATTGCCGAAAATCACATCATCAATTGCGTCCGGAGTAATTTTCGCCCGCTTGACTGCCTCTTTGATGGCTTCTGCACCGAAGATATGGGCGGGTACGGATGCCAACGCACCACCCTGCCTGGCAATCGGCGTCCGGACCGCCGATACAATTACAGCTTCTCTGTTCATCTATCCATCCACTCCCCAAATAATTTTATAAGCCGACTACTACATTGCATTTGATCCTCCATCCACGACAATCGTCTCTCCTGTTATATGATTGGAAGCAGGCGTTGCCAGGAACAAGGCTACACCTTTCAGATCGTCTTCCCCTCCGAATTTCCGAAGCGGTGTCCCTTCCAGAATTTTGTCCCCTCCTTTTTCCAACAGTACTTTCGACATCTTGGTAGGAAAGAAGCCGGGAGCAATTGCATTTACAAGAATACCCCGTGGCCCCCATTTAACAGCAAGGTCTTTTGTGAAGGTGATGACAGCACCTTTACTGGAATTATATCCAATAGCATCCATGAACCTAGGGTCAGAACCTCTCAGCCCGGCTGTGGAAGCAATATTGATGATTTTTCCGGATTTCTGTTCTGTCATTACCTTGCCCACAGCCTGCGACATAAGGAATGTCCCTGTTACATTCACATGAAGCACCTTTTGGAAGGCTTCGAGTGGCATCTCATCTACCGGGGCTCCCCAAGAGGTGCCACTGTTATTGACCAGAATATCGATAGACCCGAATGTCTCCATGGTTTTATCTACTACACGCTGGACATCAGCCGGATCCGTAACATCACAGGCAAGCGCAAGGGATTCCGCCCCTATCTTCTTCAACTCCTCACTTACCTCCCTGCAGTTCTCTTCTTTCCTTGAACAGACGACCACATTTGCTCCAGCCTCTGCAAACCCTTCGGCAATCTGCTGGCCAAGGCCACGTCCGCCGCCGGTAACAATCGCCGTCTTACCGCTCAGATCGAACAGATCCTTAACATGCATCCCCATGTCCTCCCCATATTATTGGTATTTTTTCAATTCCTGTTTGGCTATCGTCCTCCGGTGCACTTCATCCGGCCCATCCGCCAATCGCAGTGTACGGATGTTTGCCCAGCTGGAAGCAAGCGGATAGTCATCACTTACCCCTGCTGCCCCGAATGTCTGAATGGCCCGGTCAATAATCTCCAGAGCCATATTAGGGGCAACTACCTTGATCATGGAAATTTCTGCTTTTGCCTCTTTATTTCCAACCGTATCCATCATGTAGGCGGCCTTTAAAGTAAGCAGCCGAGCCTGCTCGATATTGATGCGTGCATCTGCTATCCATTCACGAATCACTCCTTGTTCGGCCAGCTTCCTGCCAAATGCCTCCCGATCCTGGGCACGTCTGCACAAAAGTTCCAATGCTCTTTCTGCTGCCCCGATTGTACGCATGCAATGATGGATTCTTCCCGGCCCTAGTCTTCCTTGGGCGATCTCAAATCCTCTTCCTTCTCCCAGGAGCATATTAGAAGCAGGAACACGTACATCGTTATATTCAATTTCCGCGTGTCCATGAGGAGCATGGTCGTAACCGAAAACCGGCAACGGCCGTTTCACCGTTACACCAGGAGTATCAAGTGGGACTAAGATCATCGACTGCTGTTTATGTCTGGGAGCCTCCGGGTCACTCTTGCCCATCACAATCGCTATTTTACAGCGGGGATCGGCTGCACCGGATGACCACCATTTCGTGCCATTGATGATATACTCATCATTCTCCCGCACAATGCTTGCTTTGATATTGGTGGCGTCAGACGAAGCCACATCGGGTTCGGTCATTGAAAAGCATGAGCGTATCTCTCCATCCAGAAGCGGGCGCAGCCACTCTTCCTTTTGGTTTTTACTTCCATACCGTACCAGCACCTCCATGTTTCCTGTATCCGGGGCAGCACAGTTGAATACTTCCGGTGCCATCGCCGACCGGCCCATGATTTCACATAATGGCGCATATTCCAGGTTAGTAAGTCGAGCACCATACTCGCTTTCCGGAAGAAAAAGATTCCACAATCCTTCCTCTTTTGCTTTTTGCTTCAACTCCTCCATTATTGGTGGAATGGAAGAAAACCGGTCTTCTTCGTTCAATTGTTCCATGTAAACCCGCTCGTTCGGATAGATATAATTTTCCATAAACTGATTCAGTCTTTCCTGATAGTCCTTTACTTTCTTGGAATAATCGAATTCCATGGCTGACACTCCCTGTTTTTATATAGTCCTCCGCCATTTTCGGAATCAAATCTCGCACTGATAAATATCAGGCATATTTGGAAAAACGCACCTTCCCTTTGATTACATCTTTTCCTTTTTGATTCACGGCCCTTACCCGAAAATCCAAGAACGAATCGGATTGGTCTTCCACCTCGGCCTTCAATGTAAGAACATCCCCAAGAAAGACCATCCCGGAAAACCGTATGCTGTAATCCTGGATAAACCCTTCTTCATAATACGGCGTGAACAGCTTTGCCAGATTGCCCATCGTCCACATCCCATGGGCGATGATCCCGGGAAGTCCTGCCTTTTCAGCTTCTTCATCGATGGTATGGATTGGGTTGAAGTCGCCGGAGGCCCCAGAATACTTAATCAAATCCATTCGGGAGACTGGACCGAGTGTTATCTCCTGCAGTGAATCACCCGTATGAAGCTCTGCAAAATTTTTCATACATTCATCGCCTTCCTCACCGCTTCCGTAATAATGGTAATCATTTCTTCCGTGAATACGACATTTCCTTGAGCATCTTCTCCATACCTCTTCATGACAAGAAACCCCATTCGCCCATTACCGCCGGACTTTTCGTAATAATCCTCTACTTCGATGTGACAATAGATTTCCTCTCCTACTAATAGGGGACGGGTATAATGGTAGTTCTGCTCACCGTGGATCAAGCCTTTTTTCGGCAAATCCAGCCCCTCTACCGTTCCATAATCAAAGACCCTCGGAAAGGTCGGTGGTGCAATATTCCGGCCATATCTGGATTTCTCCCCTGTCTCTTCATCCAGATAAATCGGATGCTGATCTCCAATGGACTCGGCAAAGCGCCGGACCAGCCCACGCTCCACCACATTTTTTACCTTGTCGGATTTCCTTCCAACCATGTCTTTATACATGGTTACAGCCCCTTTCTATTAATCTTTTGGCCCACCTGCAACATAAATGACCTGTCCGTTGACAAATGAAGATTTCTCATCCGCAAAGAATGCGACTGCATTGGCGATATCTTCCGGCCTGCCGCTTCTGGCAACTGGAATCTGACTGACAGCCCCTTTCACAAAGTCATCAAATGGAACGCCGACCCTCTCGGCGGTCGCTTTCGTCATCTCGGTTTCAATAAAGCCAGGTGCTACGGAGTTTGCTGTAATCCCATATTTCCCAAGCTCAATGGCCAATGTTTTCGTAAAGCCCTGCAATCCTGCTTTAGCGGTGGAATAGTTCGCCTGGCCACGGTTTCCAAGTGCAGATGTGGATGAAATGCTGATGATTCTTCCATATTTTTGCTGCACCATATATTTTTGAGCGGCTCTAGCAGCGTTGAATGACCCTTTCAAATGAACATCCATTACCTGCTGCCAGTCACTGTCGGTCATTTTAAATAGCAGATTATCGCGGATGATTCCTGCATTATTTACAAGGATATCAATCTTGCCGAAACTGTTTACCACATCTTCGACTGCCGCTTCCACTTCATCTGCTTCAACCACGTTTGCTTTCTTTGCCAGTACGTGAGCTCCTTGCTCCTTAAACTCTTGTTCGGCTTCTCCAAGCGCCTCTTCATTGATATCAAGGATAGCTATCTTAGCCCCTTCTTCGGCAAACCGTTTGGCTACTCCTTTTCCGATTCCCCGGCTTCCGCCTGTTACCAAAGCTACTCTTCCTTCAAACCTTCCCGTCATGTTAATACCTCCAGAATGATAGTTTTTTTAGATGAACTGTCCTACTTTCACATGGCCTTTTAATAGATTCCTTGCGATAATCATCCGCTGTATCTCATCTGTACCATCATAGATTCTCCATAATCTTGCTTCACGGTACCAGCGCTCAATCGGCAGTTCCCTTGTATAGCCCATACCGCCATGGATCTGCATGACACGGTCGACAACCCTGTTGCCCATATTGGATCCGTATAACTTGGCCATGGATGCAAGGTGCCGGTTGTCTTCTCCATGGTCCAGTGTGAAGGCGGCATTAAGAACCATCCATTTTGCCGCTTCTATCTCTACTGCTGAATCGGCAATCTGCCATTGGATCGCCTGCCTGTCACCGATTGGCCGGCCGAATGTCTTTCGTTCCTTGGAGTAGTCGATTGCCATCTGCAAGAGACGCTCGGCAGCTCCTACAGCACGTGCCCCTACAATCCATCTCGCAAAACCAATCCATTCCAGTCCAAGGTTATACCCGCCGTGCAGTTCGCCAAGGATATTTTCTTCCGGCACCCTCACATTATCGAAAACAAGGGCAGCCGGGCCCCATTCTCCCATGGTATCGATGTACTCCGATCTCCACCCCATATCACGGTCGACAATAAAGCAGGTAACGCCTTCCCTTCCCGTCTCCTGATGGCGCTCTTTGTCTGTGATGGCAATGACCATGACGAAATCCGCTTCGTTCCCTCCGGTAATAAACGTCTTCTCCCCGTTGATCACCCATTCATCTCCATCTTTCACGGCAGTTGTTTTAATATTGCGGGTGTCTGAACCAGCATCGGGCTCTGTCATGGCAAAGCAGGATTTCTTATCCCCATTGATGGTAGGAAGCAAGTATTTCTCCTTTTGCTGCTCATTGGCATAATAAAGAATATTATCCGCTGAACCTCCAAAAGAGAAGGGCACGAACGTTTTGGCGACTTCCATGGATACGATTGCCTGCATCATCTGCCCAAGGTCCGCTCCACCATATTCACTTGGGGTATTGATCCCCCAGAACCCCGATTCTCTCGCCTTCTGCTGGAGCTCCTCCTGCTTCTCAGCAGGCAGGCTCGGCCGCCCCTCCCGCTCATTACGCAGCACCTCATTTTCCAACGGCATCAATTCTTTTTCTACAAATTTACGAATCGTTTCCTGAACCATTTTCTGTTCGTCCGTAAGCCTTAAATGCATGTATTTCCCTCCTGTTTTTATAAGATTTATTTACCGCATACTAACTAGTCAGTATTTTATATGCGCAGCCAATCTATGAATATGTTTTAACCAACGACCTTTTTAATATTTTGCCTACCGTGGTTTTCGGCAGTTCACTGACAATTTCCACCGACCGGGGTACTTTATAGGCTGCGAGTCTCTGTCGGCAATAGTCCATCAGCTCATCTTCCCCAAGCTTTTCCTTATCCTTTGGGACTACTACTGCCTTGATCGTTTCTCCCCTATATTTATCCGGCACACCAATCACAGCGGCCTCCAGCACTTTAGGGTGGGTATAAATCACGTCTTCCACTTCTACTGGATAAACATTATATCCACTGGCAATGATCATCTCTTTTTTCCTGCCTACAATATAGAAAAAACCATCAGCATCCATTTTTGCCAAATCACCGGTGTACAGCCAGCCATCCCTGAGCACGTTCTCTGTTTCTTCCCGCATGTTCCAGTAACCCTTCATAATCTGCGGACCTTTTATCACCAGTTCCCCGACCTCTCCTATATCCAGTTCTTCCTCCCCTGTTGCAGACTCGACTATCTTGGCATCCGTGTTCGGAATGGGAATGCCTATACTTCCAGGCTTCTGCATGCCCGTAATCGGATTCCGATGGGTGACCGGAGAAGCTTCGGACAGGCCATATCCTTCTGCTACATTGGTACCGCTCGTTTCGTTGAATTTCTTCAATACTTCTACCGGAAGCGGTGCAGAACCGCTCGTACATGTCCGCAGACTGGTTAAATCAAATTTCCTTTTCTTATAATAATCCAACAGTGAAATAAACATGGTCGGCACTCCTGGAAAGATGGTCGGTTTGAGCTTTTCTATGATTTCCACGGTCTGTTCCACATCAAATTTCGGGACCAGGATCAAGTTTCCTCCAATATAAAAGGTCAGGTTCATGCAGCTGGTCATGCCATACACATGGAACAGCGGAGAAATGGTGAGCACCCTTTCTTCTCCAATCTGTGTCCGCACCTTGGATGTGGCATAACTCTGCAGCGTATTCGCCACCAGATTATAGTGAGTCAGCATTGCACCTTTGGAACGACCTGTAGTACCCCCCGTATATTGCAGGACTGCTATGTCTTCTTTCGGATCTATAGTTGCGTCGGGGAGTGGATGACCATTATCTTTCATATAATCATTGAACTTGCAATCGCTTTCAAAAGAAACCGGAATAAGTGCATCCACTCCTGTTTGGCCGATCACTTCTTCTACAGCCGGGAGTAATCTATCCAGTGCGATCAGCACCCCGGCTCCTGCATCATTCAAGACGTGTAGCAGTTCCGAAGATTTATACATGGGATTCACCTGGACAATGGTAGCGCCACAAAGCAAGGTGGCATAATAACTGATCGGGTATTGCAGGCAGTTTGGGAGCATCAGGGCGACTCTGTCCCCTTGCTTGACTCCTACATTTTTCAAGGAGGCTGCCACATTCTTTATCAGCCGATCCAGCTGGCTGTAAGTATAGGCCCTGCCATTGAATGTAACAGCAGTATGATTCGGAAACTTTAGCACAGACTGTTCAAATAACTTCGTCAGAGGGATTTCAGGAATGTCTATTTCCTGTGGATTCCCTTCGGCGACGTGATTTAGCCATGGCTTTTCCATTCACATTTCCTTCCTTTGAATAATTTTTTAGGACCGCTCACATATTGACCGGTTAGTATGTTCTGAATATTTAATATATATTATAACAAAGCATGTGAATATTACAATGTGTTTTTCGAACTATTTTAAGAAAAGAGCCTGGGACCAAAAATGTTAAATCAAAAGAAAAAAAGAACTAGCTGGAAATCTTATGTAGGAGTAGCCGCTCCGGAAATGTGCCCCGAATTTTCCACGGGCGGCGCCTGAGCCTCCGAGGGCTACGTCCCCGGGGCTCAACCAGGCCTTCCTCCCGTACGTGTCTACGCAAATTCCCTTTGCTAATTCTCTTTTAAGTAAAAAGTTTTAGTTCGTCCCAACCTCATTCTTCTAATCCCTGATTAGTTTATAAGTTCCTATCCCCTTTGCCAGCATGTTCCCAGCTTCATCCACCATTTCCGCTTCCGCCACCACCATACGATACCCCTGTTTCAGAATTCTCCCCGTGGCGAAAACCACGCCTTCTGTTGAAGGAGAGAGATAATTCACGTTGAGGCTGATGGTCGTACAGCGGGTTTTCGTTACGGAACGGACGGCCATACCTAGACTAAGGTCAAGCATCGTGGCGTGCACCCCGCCATGCAGGGAATCATTGGCATTCAACAGTTCACTAGTAATGGGAAGTTTAAGGCGTGTATTTCCTTCCTCAAATTCCACTATTTCAAAGCCAATATGGGTAAAGAATGGACTGTTTTCGAAGCTTTTCCTTACGTCCTCTATTCGCTTGGACATCAACCTTCACCTTTCTGTAATTCTCTCGTATAGTTACAATTGCTCAATCATGATGGCCATCCCCTGGCCACCGCCAGCGCAAAGTGTCGCTATCCCTGTTTGTTCTTTCCTTTTGATCAACTCATGGAGGAGCGTTGTAATAATTCTGGCGCCGCTGGACCCCACCGGATGCCCCAAGGCGATGGCTCCACCATTTACATTCACCTTTTCCTGATCAAGGCCAAGTTCCCGGATGACGGCAAGTGACTGTGCGGCAAATGCTTCATTCAACTCAAACAGATCAATATCCCCTATTTGCCTGGAGGTTCTTTCCAGCAAACTGTTCACGGCGGGAATCGGGCCAATCCCCATAATCTCCGGCGATACTCCCGATGTGGCCCAGTCGACAATCCGAGCCAGCGGTTTCAAACCCAACTCCTTCGCCCTTTCCTCCTTCAAGATCACTAAGGCAGATGCACCATCATTCCGGCCACAGGCATTTCCTGCCGTAACCGTACCTCCCTCTTTGAAGGCAGGCTTCAATTTAGACAGTTTCTCCAAGGTCGTCTGCGGACGTGGATGTTCATCCTGTTCCAACAGGAAAGAGCTTTTCTTTTGTTTGACTTCTATCGGAACAATTTCATCCTTAAAGCGCCCCTCTCCGATGGCCTTGCTTGCTCTCCGCTGACTCTCTAGGGCGAAAGCATCCTGATCCTCTCTTGATATTTCATATTTTTCTGCGACATTTTCCGCAGTGATGCCCATTCCCAAATTGCTGCCATAGATTTCCTTCGGCTGTTGTCCCGCTTCTTTATTGGAATCCACCATTTCCGGCCTGTCCCCGCCAAACCGTGCATGCCTCAAGTAAATCGGTGATCTGCTCATACTTTCGGTGCCGCCGGCTGTTACGATATCAGCATGACCAAACGCAATCTGCTGAATGCCGGAGGTGACCGCCTGCATGCCTGATGCACACAGGCGGTTCACTGTATAGGCCGGCGCCGTTTCCGGGACACCAGCCCTTAATGCAGCCACCCTTGCAATATTGGAAGATTCCGTGGTCTGCCGCACCTCCCCCATAATTACTTCATCCACCTGGTCAGCAGGCAGGCCGGCGCGCTGCACTGCTTCCTTAATAACAATGGATGCCAAATGTCCGGAGCCAATATCTTTCAAAGAACCCCCGTATGTCCCGATTGGCGTCCTGACTGCACTGACAATTACATAGCTTTCCTTCACCCTCATCCCCCCCTATGTTCTATCAGACTCCGACCTTCAACTGCCTCAACTCTTCCGTGAGTTTCGGCACCACTTCAAAGAGATCGCCGACAATGCCATAGTCGGCCACATTGAAAATGTTTGCTTCCGGGTCTTTATTGATTGCTACAATGACCTTGGAATTGGACATACCTGCGAGATGCTGGATTGCACCGGAAATGCCGACAGCGATATACAGATCCGGTGTCACCACTTTTCCTGTCTGTCCGATCTGCAGCGCATAGTCGCAATACTCGGCATCACATGCCCCTCTGGAAGCACCAACTGCCGCGCCTAATACTTCCGCAAGTTCATATAATGGCCGGAAGCCTTCTTCGCTCTTCACGCCGCGTCCACCGGCAATAACCACATTCGCTTCGGAAAGATCCACCCCTTCAGAAGCTTTGCGGATAACATCTTTGATAATGGTGCGGGCATCTGCAATATCCACATCCTTGGAGATGACCTCCCCATTGCGTGATTCATCCTCCTCCAATGGTTTTATATTATTCGGGCGGATCGTCACTAACGTAGACCCTTCCGCAATGACTTTCTTTTCAAAAGCCTTGCCGGAATATATAGGGCGGGTGAAGGCTGGCTGACCATCTTCATCAGAAATATCAACCACATCGGAAATGAGCCCGCTATCCAATTTAGCAGCCAACTTCGGAGTCAAGTCTTTTCCGATGGAAGTATGCCCCATGACTATTCCATCCGGGGATTCATCTTCAATTACAGCAAGAACTGCCTGGCCATAGCCCTCTGATGTATAGTCTTCCAGCTTTTCATGGCTCACCGTAATCGCACGGTCTGCACCAAATCGAATGATTTCATTCCCCAACTTCTCGAGATTTCCGCTGCCCAAAACGACCCCGACTACTTCTGCAGCCTCATTCATTTTTTTCGCAGCTGCCACCGCCTCAAAGGATACGTTTCTTAATTCTCCATCTCTATTTTCAGTGATAACCAATAGTTTAGTCATGTTTATTCTCCCTCCAGGTTTTAATAGATTTATCCGACGTTACAGTACTTTCTTTTCTTCTTTCAAAAGTGTTACCAGCTCTTTTACCTGGTCATCCAATTCGCCTTCCAGAACTCTTCCTGCTTCCTTCTCGGGCGGAAGGAAAATATTAATGGTTTTAGTCTTTGGCTCCAATTCATCTTCCTCCAGATCCAAATCATCAATTTCCAATTCCTCCAACGGCTTTTTCTTGGCTTTCATGATGCCTGGGAGGGATGGGTATCTTGGTTCATTGAGCCCCTGCTGGCAGGTGACAAGCAATGGAAGCGTACTTTCGACTACTTCGACATCTCCTTCTACATCCTTTTCGATGCTGGCTGTGTCCCCGTCAATCTTCAGGCCGGTAATTGTTGTCACGTATGGGATATCCAAAGCTTCTGCCAGTCTCGGACCGACCTGCCCGCTTGCCTCATCAATAGCTACATTCCCCGCCAGAATAAGGTCTGCTTCTTTATCCTCAAAGAAAGCTTCCAAAATTTTTGCCGTCGTGTACTGGTCACCATCTTCCAAGTCTTCTTCTGTATTGATCAGCACCGCTTTGTCGGCACCCATGGCAAGGGCGGTACGCAGCTGTTTCTCCGACTCCTCATCCCCTACGGTCACCACAGTCACTTCGCCTCCATGTTCCTCTCGCTGGACAATGGCCTCTTCCACGGCATATTCATCATATGGATTGATGATGAACTCAGCACCATCCTCTTCAATCTGCCCATTGGATACATTGATTTTTTCCTCGGTATCAAACGTCTTTTTCAATAAAACATAGATATTCATATTCCCACTCCTCTTCGTTAAGTATATTGATAGAATCCTTTGCCTGTCTTACGCCCTAACTCACCTTTTTCTACTTTTTCAGCTACAATTTGCGCAGGTTTATCCTCCTCCTTGCCGCTTTCCTGGTAACGCTGCATCCTGACGAAGTAATTCACATCAATTCCTGTCAGGTCCATGAGGGCAAACGGGCCGATTGGATGGTTCAATGCCTTCTTACAGACCAAGTCTATTTCTTCATGGGTGGCATAGCCGTTCTCCAGGAGAAAGACCGCTTCATCCATCAGCTTGCCGAGAATGCGGTTGGCGATAAATCCCGAAATCTCTTTCTTCAGCAGGACGGGGATTTTCCCTAGAGATTCGATCAATTCCACCGCCGTATCAGCTGTTTGATCTGAAGTATGCTGTCCTTTGACTACCTCCACCAACTCCATTTTCAGTGGCGGATTGAAAAAATGGACATTACAGACATTCTGCGGCCTTTTTAGATCCTCGGCGATTTTGGAGCTGACAATCGTCGAGCTGTTCGTAGCCAGGATGGCATCCTCCTTGGTGACTTGTTCAAGCTTGTTGAACAAGCTTTTTTTGACATCGATTTTTTCCACCACAGCTTCGATGATGAAATCAGCTTCTTTAACAAAATTCAGATTTGTCACCAGCGACAATCGTCCAAAGGCTTGATCCACCTCCTTTTTTGTCAGCCGGTTTTTCTCCACCCATCGGTCCATCCGGGGTTTTAACGATTGTTTAGCACCTTGTAGGCTGGCTTCATCTATATCCTGAAGCACTACATCATATCCGCTTACTGCACAGACCATGGCAATCTGTGCCCCCATTGTTCCAGCACCAATTACCCCAATAGTTTTAATATTCTCCACTGTCACTCATATCTCCTCCTTCTGATCCCTTCCCTCCTCGGCTTCTACCAGCTTGCGCTTCAATATCTTCCCAACGGTATTCCTTGGCAGTGTTTCCATGACTTCAAACTGCTTTGGCACTTTATAAGGGGTGAGACTGCGGTAACAGAACCCTTTCAATTCTTCCAAGTCGATGGAAGCCCCCTGTTTGGCGACAATATAAGCCTTGACGACCTCTCCTTGTTGTGGGTCGGGTATACCTGCCACTGCACATTCCTGGATGTCCGGATGCTCATACAGCACATTTTCGACTTCCTGGGGATAGACATTGAAACCGCCGTTGATGATCATTTCTTTTTTTCTGCCCGCGATGAAGAAATAGCCGTCCTCATCCTGAATGGCCAAATCACCGGTATATAGCCATCCATTTTTTAAACTCTTCCTTGTTTCCTCTTCATTGTTCCAATATCCCTTCATAATCTGCGGACCCTTGATCACCAATTCGCCTACGGAATTTGCCGGCAGTTCCTTGCTGTCTTCATCCACGATCTTGCTGTCGGTTCCCGGCAGCGGAATACCGATGCTTCCCACCTTCCTGATCCCCTTTGGCGGATTGCGGTGTGTGGAAGGGGAAGCTTCCGACAAGCCGAACCCTTCTCCGATCACGGCACCGGTGATGCTTTCAAATTGACGGATGACCTCCATCGGCAAGGGCGCCGAACCGCTGGAACAGAATTTCAGGCAATCAAGGCCATACTCTCTCACCTTGGAGTGATTAATGAATGCATTGTACATGCGCGGCACACCTGGAAAAAATGTCGGCTGGTATTCTTTGATTTTTTCCAGTACATCATCCACAGCAAATTTCTTGATTAATAGATTGGTCGCACCAATATATATTCCTAGATTCATGCCGCTTGTCATAGCATACACATGATAGAGCGGAGTAGCAGTCAGCACGGTTTCCTTTCCAAATTCCATATCTTCCCCATACATCGCATAGCTCTGAATCACATTGGCAACCAGATTATAATGGGACAGCTTAGCCCCCTTTATTACCCCGCTGGTTCCCCCAGTGTATTGGATAACTGCCGTATCCTCCTTTGGGGTGACTGGTGCCTCCTTCTCCAACGGCTTGGATTGGGCTATCAGTGATTCCAAAGAAGCTTCTGTCCGGTGCGGTGATCCGGCAATGAATATATGCTTAAATTCATATAATCCTTCCAGCTGTCTCACTGTTTCAGCCGTATTCTCCTCCACGGTGATGGCAGCCACTTCAGCATCACTTGCAATCTGAAGCAATTCCCTTGCCGTATATCGCGGATTGATTTGAACCACGACCATCCCCAATTTCATGGCAGCATAGTAGGCAATAATATAGCTTGGGTCATTGGATACCATTAAACCGATCCGCTCCCCCCTAGCTAATCCAAGACGCTTCCAAGCCCCTGCAAGGCGGTCGGCTTGCTCCTTCAACTCCTGATAGGTGAGGGAATCCCCGTCCTGTATGACGGCCTGACGGTGAGGACAGCGGACAGTGGTTTCCTCCAAAAGGGAATAGACAGAAACCTCTGGTATTCGAAGCTCCTTCTTCATTGCCTCCGGATAGGCCTTATACCATCTACGTTCTTTAAGATTCTGCAAAAGGTTCTCAACCTCCCCCTGTGATTTAATAATTGCTGACTATTATTCAAGCACCCCTTCTTCTTCATAGTATTTTTTGGCTCCTGGGTGGAGGGTTTCTGTCTCGATTCCATTTAAAGCTGTATCCAAGGTGAAATTCTCTGCACGTTCTGGAACTTGCTCTTCAAAAGAGGACAGATTTTCCCAGAATATTTTAGTCAAATTATAGACATACTCTTCTTCCAGGTCAGCCCTCACGGTAATCATCGTTTCCATCACATATGTCGGAACCTCTTCGTCTATTCCATCGTACGTTCCGGCCGGCAGTTCACCGGCTGTGATGCCAATCCCTTTTTCCTCGATGCTTTCCAATTTCTCTTCATCAATTGGGATCACTTTGATTGGGCTGGTCAATTCTATTTCCTGCAATGCCGGGATGAATGGCGCCCCACCGCCGAGAAATACATCGACATTCCCATCCTTCAGCATCGAAGCCCCATCGGAGTAATTACCATAGGAAACCTTCCCCCCAGCCTCTTCAATGGTTTGTTCATCAATTCCATATTCCTCCATCATCTTCCAGAAGGCTACCGGCCCTCCACCGCCTTTAGGCCCAAGAAAGATATGTTTATCGACAATATCCTCAATGGACTCGATGTCGTCATTATCTGCAGTGGTAGCAATCGTTTGAAAAACCGGATAGATAGCCGCAATAGCTGCAATATCTTCAATTGGTTCATCAAATCCGGTTCCCCCTTCCAGTGCCGCAATAAAATCCGGTGTGTAATTCAACCCCATCTGAATATCTCCCACTTGCAGTGATTTCAGATTTGCCGTGGATCCCCCCTCCAACTGTGTGGCATTCAATCCATTGAACTCTGAAGAGTATATTTCTGTCATGGTCGTCGTGATGGGATACCAGCCTGAACCCATGGGACCTGATCCGATCTGCAGGAATTTATCAGGGGCAGATGGCTGGCCGTCTGATCCGGAAGTTTCCTCCCCACCGCAGGCAGTCAATATAACCGCAATAAACAAGATGGCAATCGTCAAAAGTTTTTTCATATTTTCACCTTCCATTTATCAAATTATTTTTTTTGCTTCTTCCATGCTGGTCTTCCTAAGCCTCCATTGCCATACAACTAATCCAATAGCCAATGCCAGGCCAGCGATATCCCCATAAACTCCAGGCATTACAAGGAATATTGCTGCAAGAATACTAATGGACCGCTTGAATGACCCCAATTCCCCAAACAGATACGCCTCCAAGGCAGCTGCAAAAAATACACAGCTGATGAATGCGCTTCCAATAGCAAGGATAATTTCCCCTGTACTTCCCCCTTGCATCAGCAAGACAGGATTATAAGCGAAAATAAATGGGACAAAAAATCCGCCCAGACCTATTTTCATCGAATAAAGCGCTGTCTTGAATGGATCCGCTCCGGCAATTCCGGCCGTTGTGTAAGCCGTGATGGCAACTGGTGGTGTCAGCCCGGACAGAACACCAAAATAGAAAACAAACATATGTGCAGCAACTACATTTACCCCTAGTTCAATCAAGGCCGGTGCTCCCAGGACGGCCAAAATTACATAGGCTGAAACAGTCGGCATGCCCATTCCCATTATGATGGAGGCCGCTGCCACCAGAATGAGCAGCAATAATAGATTCTGTCCTGCCACATCAATGACAAACCTGGAGAAAGTGATTCCAAGCCCTGTCAATGATACGGAACCGACAATGATGCCGGCGGTCGCACAGGCGGCGATGACGGTAAGAGCACTCCTTGCCCCGCTTTCCAGGGCAGCAAGAATATCCAGTAAGTTCATTCTCGTTGCTTTTCGGATCCAGCTCAGGACAATAGTGGCAATGACAGCATAGAAGCCGGCCTTCATTGGACTAAAGCCATAGATCATTAATCCGATGATAAGAAGGATCGGCAGGAACAGATATCCCTGCTTTAACAAGACAATCCTAAAATCCGGGAGCTGCTCTTTCGGGATGCCGGCCATTTTCATGCGCTTTGCATGAAAATAGACAACCATTCCTGCAATAAAGAAGTAGATGACAGCTGGTATCAATGCAAACAAAACCAGCTGTATGTACGGAATGCCGACAGTCTCCGCCATGATAAACACGGAAGCACCCATAATCGGCGGCATGATCTGACCACCCTGGGAAGCTACCGCTTCCACTGCCGCTGAAAACTTCTTATTATACCCAAGCTTTTTCATTAACGGAATAGTGAACGAACCAGTTATCGCGGCATTTGCGGCCCCATTTCCCGTGATGGTCGCCACAAGGGCACTCGATCCAACGGAGGAAAGAGCCGGCCCCCCTGTTTTATTGCCAAGCAGGCCGAACGCAGCATCGGTAAAAAACTGCCCTCCCCCTGACCTCATCAGGAAGGAGCCGAAGATGACAAACAAAATCAGAACGGTGGAACTCACATAGATAGGTTCGCTGAAAATTCCCAGTGTTCCGCTGAACATGTGATCCACCATCTTCTCATAACGGATGCCCGGATGTGCAAGGGCCCCAGGAAAGAACTGCCCAAACATGGTATATACTAGGAAGAATACACCGATCCCCGCCATCAGGATTCCATTCGTCCTTCTCGTGGCTTCCAGTACCAAAGCAATAAACAAGGAGCCGAACAGCATATCCGTACTATTGATATTACCCTGTCTGCTTTGAATCGCTTCTGCCTGGCCTATCATGTATCCCGCTGTAGCTACGGTCAGCAATACAACGACGACATCGATGATTCCGAAGCTTTTCCCCTTTCGGAACGGAAATAATAGAAAGATCAGCAGCATTGCCCATAGGACGTGGATACTCCGCTGCTCCCAAGATGGCAATGTACCGAAGCCTGCCGTATAAATGTGAAAAACAGACAGCCCTATAGCCAATAGAGAAATCAGCAGCACAATCATCCTGGAACCATTCCATTTAGCTTTTCTATCCTTCCAAATCTTCTCCGCGTACGACGGCTGCTCCTCAATGGTAGTATCAATTTTTCCTGCATTCACTGCATCTGCCGACATGTCATTTCACCCCATTTCCTATAAAGTGCTTCCGCCGTCCACACTTATGATTTGACCGGTCATAAAGTCACTGGCTTCCGTTGCCAGTAGTAAAGCAACACCTTTGATGGCATGGTCATCGCCGATTCTGTTGAGCGGATTTTTACCCTTTATTGTATCACCGCTTTTTTCCAGTACTGCTTTCGTCATTTTAGTCGGGAAAAATCCCGGTGCAATTGCATTGACATAAATGCCATGCTGCGCCCACTTCCTTGCCAGGTCTCTGGTAAAATGCACGACAGCCGCTTTACTCGTACTATAGCCAATGGCATTCAAAACTTCCGGCGGCTCTGCCTTTAACCCGGCGGCAGAGGCTATATTGATGATTTTCCCGCTTTTTCTCTCGATCATGGTCCTGCCGACTGCTTGTGACATAAGAAACGTTCCGGTTACATTGACCTTCATCACTTTCTCCCATGCTTCCAAAGGCATATCCTCCACAGTGGCTCCCCAGGTGGTGCCGCTGTTGTTGATAAGAATATCGATTTTACCGAAATCCCTGATGACATCCTGAACGGTTCGCTGAACGTCCTCCTCATTTCCCAGGTCACAGGCATACGCCTTCGCTTCTATCCCTTTCGCAGACAATTCTGCTGCAGCGGCTTCACATGCTGCCAATTTCCTTGAGCAAACCGCTATCGAACAACCCGCATCAGACAATGCCTCGGCAATCTGATAGCCGATTCCTCTTCCTCCGCCAGTGATAAGAGCAACTTTCCCTCTTAATTGAAATAAGTCGAAAGTATTCATTTTACACCTCAATTTTCATCCAGGATTTTTCGTGCCACAATCAGACGTTGTATTTCGTTCGTTCCTTCGTAAATCTTTGTAATCCTTGCGTCACGATAGAAACGCTCCACTGGATATTCTCCGATATAACCAATTCCCCCATGAATCTGCAATGCTTTATCGGCAACCTTATTAAATACCTCGGAAGCAAATAACTTCGCCATCGCCGCCTCTTTGATTACCTTTTTACCGTCGTCAATCATTTCAGCTGCTTTCATTGTCAGTGCACGAGCTGCCTCTGTTTCAGTTGCCATATCTGCAAGCATCCATTGGATGGCTTGATTTCCGGCAATCGGCTTGCCAAATTGCACTCTCTCCTTCGCATAGGAAGCGGATAACTCGATCAATTTGTCACATGAACCCACTGCACGTGAAGCCAATCCGACCCGGCCTTCTCCAAGAATTTTCAATGCATTCATATAGCCCATGCCCACTTCACCAATCACATTCTCCTCCGGCACGACACAGTCTTCGAAGATCAACTGGGCAGTATAGGATCCACGCAACCCCATTTTCTTATCTTTCTTGCCAATGGTGAGGCCGGGGAAGTCACGTTCTACCAGGAATGCTGTGATGCCGCCTTTTGCCCCTTTTTGCTTATCGGTCAAGGCAAATACAGTAAAAACATCAGCCACAGGGGCATTCGTGATAAAGTGCTTCGTGCCATTCAGGATCCAGCTTCCTCCCCTTTTTTCTGCTTGTGTAGCAAGATTGGTTGCGTCAGAGCCGGCTCCTGGTTCAGAAAGTGCAAATGCACCTATCCTGCTTCCTGCCGCCATATCCGGTAGGTACTTTTGCTTCAAATAATCGGATGCCAGTTTTACAAGACCGGTGCTTCCAATCCCTGTATGGGCGCTGATCAAGGAGACAAAGCCATTGTGGGTCCTTCCCAGCTGCTCCAGTACGACGGTCTTCCCCACAGCGTTCAACCCAATCCCGCCATATTCTTCTGGAATGCTGATGCCAAACAGCCCCAATTCTTTTGCTTTTTCTACTAAATGCTGTGGAATTACATCTTCATCCTCAATTTGCTGGGCGAACGGTTCCACCTCTTTATCTGCAAAGTTTTTTATCATGGTCTTCATTTGCTGCAATTCGTCAGTAACCGCCACTGTCATAAAACTTTCCTCCCCGCTTATCGTATTTACTAAATATATAGCAAATATTGTGCCAACTTAATCTAGCCTTGCCGAACACACTAAGTAAACGCTTTCATAACAAGGTTTGAAAATTTTTTGACCATCTCGGTACCCCCTTAATGAATTTATAAAAAATTCATAATTGAATTAATAATATCATGATTGGGTGATTTATCGATTCAAAAATGAATTAATAATCCATTTTTGAATCGAGCTTCGTTTGCTAAAAAAACAAAACCTTACAGAACAACTGTAAGGTCATTTGCTTCACTTCTATTTAGTTGGAGCCTGCTCTGCATTCTGCTTTCTCAAATTTCTAGCATTGACAAACGTGAGCAGATGATAGATTGTCTCCAGTGCCGGTACAGGAACTCCTAATTCCTTTGCTTTTTTGACGACATACCCGCACATCGACTCAACCTCCATCTCCTTTCCCTGCATACGGTCCTGCAGCATGGAAGTCCGGTGCTCCCTTGCCAATTCAGCATTGGAAAAAATGGTCGCAAAAGCCCGCTCCCTGTCCATTTCGATACCAAGTGCAGCTGCAGTATCCAGCGCCTCTCTGCAAATGGTCTCCGCTGTCTGCCTAAGTTCCCGGGAATCAAGAACTTCACCGATCCTCGATTCAGCTGCTGCAGATATAGGATTGAAGGTCACATTCCATAATAGTTTCCGCCATTTCTTCTCCAAAATATTCCCAGTATACTTGGTATCAATACCAGCAGCGCTCAGCAAGTTAGCTACCTGTTCTGCTTTTACCGCCGTTGTGGGAGCTAATCCGCCCATCACCAATTTTACTCTTCCTTGCTGACGCACCTGCCCTGAGCGCTCCTTGAACGCCTGAACATACGTAGCAGCAGACAATACCCTATCTGGACCGAATATCTCCTGAAGGATCTCTTCATTATCTACACCATTCTGCAGAGTCATTACACATGCGTCTTCTTTAAGGATGGAATGCAGCTTTCTGCCCATTGCAACAGTATCGTTCGATTTTACGGAAAATAATATAAGATCCGCTTCAGCAAGGTCCATCGGGTCTCCTGTAAACCTTCCGTTAATATGTAAGTCTTCCTTCTCTCCCTTGATGACCAGTCCTTGCTCCTTTAATACCTCCAACGTTTTTCCCCTTGCAAGAAATGTTACGTCATATCCTCCCTGCTGCAATTTCCCGCCAAAAAAACTGCCGACAGCTCCTGTCCCGGCTACCCCTATTTTCATCATCCTTCTCCCCTTTTGTCAGTGGTGGAACTTGATTCCATATTTTTTCATTTTCCTTACAATTGTTGGCTGACTGGTTTTCAAAGCTTTGGCGACCTCGTATGTGTTTGGGTATTTTTCCACGGCAATGGCAATCATTTCCCTTTCCGCCGCTTCAGCAGCATCCTTCAAGGAAATGATCTCAGGTTCTGCTTTTCCTCCCTCCCGCCGCTGGTACTCGGGCGGCAGATCATCCATACGAATGATATCCCCATCGGACGTCACTGCCAGCCTTTCAATAAGATTGGACAACTCCCTGATATTGCCCGGCCAGCCATAGGAAAGGAAAAACTCCTTCAATCCCCTGTCGAACTCCTTTTTCAATTGATATTTATCGTTGACCTGATTCAGGAACATCCGAATCAGCGGCAGGATATCATCCTTTCGTTCCCGGAGAGGCGGAATATGGATCGGGATGACATTCAACCGATAATACAAATCCCCGCGGAATTCACCGGCAGCGACCATTTCCTCAAGGTTTCTGTTAGTGGCTGCGAGGATTCTGACATCGACATTCTTCGTCTGGACTCCTCCAATCCGCTGTATCTCCCCCTCCTGGATGACTCTCAACAACTTCACTTGGAGATTCAACGGTAATTCTCCAATTTCATCCATAAACAGCATCCCGTTATCTGCCAGCTCAAACATCCCCGGTTTTCCGTTTCTGCTGGCACCGGTAAAAGCACCTCCCTCATAGCCAAATAACTCTGATTCTAGTAATTCCGGCGGGATGGCACCACAATTGATTTTCAGGAATTCCCCTTCCTTGGACCGGACACTTTCCTCGTAGAGATACTTCGCCAATACATCCTTCCCCACCCCAGTTTCACCTAGGATGAGAACTGTGGCATCGATATTAGCGATCCGATCGGCAGTTTCAAAGATTCTTTTCATGGACACACTCTGGGCGACCACCCCTTTTCGCTGCCCTTCCTCTCCTTTTAATTGTGACAATTCTTCTTTATATTTGTCATTCAATCGGTTCAGCTTGGACAGTTTCTCCTGCAATTCGTTAAGGTCGGAAAGATCTCTGATATTCGTAACGATCTTTTCTATATTCCCTTCCTCATTGAACACCGGTGTACCTGTCAAAAGGGTCTCTTTTCCGGCATAGTTTTTCTGAACATAGGAGACCGTCCGTTTTAATTCCATTACTTTCTTGGAAACAGAGTTCTTAAGAATGCCCCTTTCCACCAGTTCATCGACAGTTTTACCGATATAGTATTCTTTAGGGATAGCTGTGATTCTTTCTATCGCAGAATTGGTCTTCCATGTCTTGCCCTTATGATCGGTAATATAGATTCCGTCATAGGAGTTTTCTATCACCGCATCCAATTCTCTGTTCAAATTTTTAAGCTCTTTATTTTCCATCCGCAGGCGCGAGAGCTCGTCGGTTTCTGTTCCCACCAGAAACCGGACTCCCTCTTTTTCTTGTATGCTTTCTATAAAAATAAAGCTCTTATCCCCATGTGCTGCTTCTATTAATTTAGAATCTTCTTCTTTCTTCCAGGCAGAAAATATAGCCCTAATTGGGGTCTCGGAGGCCGGTGCCCCTCCGATTAGCTGTTCCAATCGATCATTATATTCAAGCAATCTATCTTTTCCGTCCAAGACAAGGGCTGGAAAAGACAGCATGGCCAAGGACTGTGTGCCGTTCATCGCAATCCCCCCATTCTTCTTACAAGCTGTTGCATCGTCACCCTACCGTATCTTAGATAGGGAAGGACTTAAGAAACGGGGCTCTTCTTCATTCCACGAATCAGTTCCCCTGCAATGATATTCCGTTGAATTTCGGAAGTTCCCTCATATATCTTGGTAATACGTGCGTCACGGTAATAGCGTTCAATAGGATAATCTTTCATGTACCCGATTCCTCCATGGATCTGTACAGCAAGGTCTGCTACCTTGTTGTATACCTCTGAACCGAATAGTTTCGCGATAGCGGCCTCTTTTACCACCCGTTGTTTCTGGTCGGTCATCCAAGCTACCCGATAAGTCATGGAGCGAAGCACTTCAATCTGCATGCTGATATCCGCCAGCATATTCTGTACGGTCTGCACCTCGATGATCGGCTTACCGAATTGCTCACGCTCACTTGCATAAGACAAGCAGTGTTCCAGCAGACGTTCACAGGATCCAAGATTGCGGGCAGACAGTCCGGCACGGCCATTTGCCAATATTTTCAAGGCATTGACATAGCCCTGACCCTCTTCACCAAGTACATTCTCTGCAGGAACTTCCATATCCTCAAAGAAGAGTTCCGCAGAGTGGGAGCCCCTCAGCCCCATTTTTTCCTCTACACTACCCAATCTGAAGCCGGGGAAATCTTTTTCTACGATGAAGGAAGTGATCCCTTTTGCTCCTTTATCTGGATCTGTCACTGCCATTACGGTAAATACATGACCATCCACGGCATTGGTAATATAATGCTTGGAGCCGTTGATGATGTACTTATCTCCCTCTTTTACAGCCCTCGTTTTCAAGTTGGCGGCATTGGATCCTGCACTCGGCTCCGTCAGCGCAAATGCTCCGATCCACTCTCCCGTAGCCATTTTGGGAAGGTACTTCTGTTTCTGCTCCTCTGTTCCGAGTTCGACAATCCCCACACTTCCTATCCCCGTATGGGCTCCTATCAACGTCGTAAAACCGTTATGTGTTTTTCCGAGTTCTTCATATAGAGCACATTTTCCGACCATATCAAGCCCCAAACCGCCATATTGCTCCGGGATGCTTAGACTGAAGAGCCCCATTTCCTTCGACTGTTCAATAATGCTTTCAGGAATCTCGTTTTCCTCTTCTATTTGCATGGCAACAGGCTCTACTTCTTCCCTTACGAATTTCCTTACATTTTCACGAAGAAATTGAATGTCTTCCGGTATACTGAAATCCATATTTCCAACCCCTTTTATTTATTTTGAAATACTGCATCCCTTTTCTCGATAAACGCTTTGGTTCCTTCCTTTTTATCTTCCGTACCGAAAACCACTGCCTGTGAAAGTTTTTCAATCCATTGGGCTGTTCCTTCATCCACATCAAACCCTTTATGGACGGCCATTTTGGCAAGCTGAACCGCAACCGGACCCTTCTTCACAATAGCGTCTGAAATGGAGGCGATTTGCGAAAGAAGGTCGCTTTCCCCCTCTACGAAATAGGTGGCCAGTCCAACTCTTTCCGCTTCCTCCCCATCGATGATGCGGCCGGTAAGGATCATATCCATCGCCCTTCCCTTACCGATGAGACGCGCCAGCCTCTGGGTTCCTCCCGCACCTGGGATGATGCCCAGATTCAGTTCAGGAAGACCGAATTTTGCTTTCTTTGTTGCCACCCGTATATCGCAGGCCATTGCCAATTCACAGCCGCCACCAAGCGCAAACCCATTTACCGCTGCGATGGTCACTTTCGGAAAATTCTCTATCTGGTTATACAGCCCCTGCATACCCGGCACCAAGGCGTCAAGCGGCTGTTTTTCATATAACTGCTTTATATCGGCTCCTGCGGCGAAAGACTTTCCCCCTGCTCCCTGGATGACAATCACCTTGATATCGGGATTGCTCTCCGCCTCTTTCAACGCCTGTTCCATTTCCTGAAGCATACTGGCATCCAGCGCGTTACGTGAGTCCGGCCGATTCAATGTCAGGCGAAATATCCCTTCATCCGTCTCTGTTTTTATATTTTCATACATTGTGGACCACTCTCCCTTTTGAGTAGTCATAGAATCCTTTTCCGCTCTTCTTTCCAAGCTTTCCGGCTTTTACATACTTCGTGAGCAATGGACATGGGCGGTACTTCTCCCCCAGCGTATGGTGAAGGTATTCCATATTCCTCAGCCTGGTGTCCAGACCCACCAAATCCGCAAGCTCGAGCGGTCCCATCGGGTGATTCAATCCGAGCTTCATCGCTTTATCGATATCCTTGGCAGTGGCGACTCCTTCCATCAGCATATTCATTGCTTCATTCCCAATAAGGCAATTCATTCTGGATGTCACGAATCCTGGGAACTCATTCACTTCGACCGGCTCTTTATCCAACTGCCTCGAAATTCCCATGACCTTGCTGACCGTTTCTTCAGAGGTATCCAACCCCCGGATGACTTCTATCAATTTCATTTTATGGACCGGATTAAAGAAATGCATGGCAATCACTTTATCCGGGCGGGATGTCTGTGCCCCAATTTCCGTGGGGCTCATGGTTGATGTATTAGTTGCCAGGATGGCATGCGGCAGGCAAATTTCATCCAACTGCTGAAAAATATTGATTTTCAGGTCTATCTTCTCCAGTACCGCTTCCACGACCAATTCTGCTTGTGCTGCCGCCTTAGACAAATCTGTTTCAATATGCAGGTTGGCTTGGGCGGCCTCCAGTTCAACCTTCGACAAAAAGCCTCTTTGGTGACTTTTCTCCATCAAACCGGCAATATCGGCCGATGCCTTTTGAAGTATCTCCTGACTTAGATCATTGAGCACCACATTAAAACCAGAAGTGGCAAATGCATAAGCTATCCCTTTTCCCATTACTCCGGACCCTACCACGGTAACCTGTTTCATTATTAGCCTCCTCTATTGAATGCGCTTCCAAGAACATGCAGAAAACTTGCTGTACACTCCTCCACCTAACCGATCGAATAGCTCTATAAAATTCTGTCTATTTACACTTTTGATTTTAATTAAAATATTATAATAACACAAGCCATTTGTCAGCTTTCCCCGAAATTGCTTCCTGGGTCGGAATCCGGTTTCACTTACCTAAAAAGAACCGGGAATGCCCCCGGTTCTCCTCAGCCAATCATACTGTATCCGCCATTTACTGCCATTACCTGGCCGGTGACCCAATCGGCTGAACCGGAAAGCAGGAACATGGCCATACCGGCCACATCCTCGGCGCTCCCAAGCTTCCTTAGCGGATATTGTTTGACCAATTTACGCTTGATTTCTTCGTCAAAATCTCCCTGGTCAATCATCCCCAAGGCTATACTATTACATTGGATATTGTTTTTTCCTGTCTCTTTCGCCAGCGATTTCATAAAACTGATCGCCCCGCTTCTAGCCGCGCCCGAAACAATTAAATTTTTATCCCCTAACCTTGCCGAATCCCCAACAATATTAATCAATTTCCCATATCCTGCTTCCCTCATTGCCGGTATGAACAAATATGCCAGATTCATGACGCTGTGCAGGCAGACATCTACCTCCCTTTTCCACTCTTGAGGTTCATAGCTGAAGAATGGCTTAACCTGAGCCATTCCTGCATTGTTCACAATGCCAGTAATGGTGCCTAGTTTCTGAGTCAATTCTTCTTTTGCCTCTTTCACCTGCTCAAAATCAGAAATATCCCCTTGTACGATTGCCGTTTTCACTCCATAGGAAGCAATCTCTTCTGCCGTCTGTTCAGCCTCTTGACGAGACGTCCGATAATGTACGGCAACATTAGCTCCATTCTTTCCAGCTTCCAGAGCTATCTCCCGGCCAATACCTTTAGCGGCCCCTGTAACCAAGATGTTTCTTCCACTTAAATCTACTTTCATCCAGGCACCTCCCATAGTGCTTGTTTGCTTCAAGAGATGGCGATATTCGTTATACCATGGTCAGCCCGCCATTAACCGAAAGTGTCTGTCCGGTAATGTAATCTGCTTCTTCCGAGGCAAAGAACGCCACACCATTTGCAATATCCCTTGCCTCTGCTAATCTGCGGAATGGTATGGCCTTCTCCAAAGCCTTCACAATCCCTTCATTGTAAGAGCCAATTTCTTCAATAAGGGGGGTGTTGCTTGGGCCCGGGGCGATGCAATTAACGTTCAACTTATGTCTGGCCATCTCCCGGGCAATGGTTTTAGTAAAGGAAATGATGCCTCCTTTTGCTGCGGAGTAAACGGCTTCCCCGCTGGACCCGACCCTGCCTGAATCGGAAGCTACATTGATTACTTTTCCTGAACCATTTTCAATCATTACCGGCAGTATCTCTTTACAAGTATGGATCTGCCCCATCAGGTTGATATTCACGATCGTCTTCCATGTTTCTGGTTCGCTTTTCAGGAAAGGCTCCACCTTATCCCAACCGGCATTATTCACCAGTACATGAATGGTACCAAAGCGGGATACTGCTTCCTGCACGGCTTCCCGGACACTCTCCAAACTGGTAACGTCGCATCTTACAGCAATTGCCTCCACATTCTCCTCCTTTTTCAATATGGAAACCGTCTCCTCGGCATTTTCCATATTTATATCGGAGACCACAATGTTCATTCCTTTTGCTGCTAGAGTTCTAGCTATCTCCCGGCCGATTCCCCGACCAGCTCCGGTTATGAATGCTACCTTTTCTACCATTCCTATCCCTCCCGTTACATTTTTGCTGCTCAGGCATTTGTTTTTTCTTTAATCATTTCCCTTAGTTTGAATTTCTGGATTTTTCCGCTTGGTGTCCGCGGGAAATCCTTGACTACTTCCAAATGCTCCGGCCAGTACTGCTTTGTCACTCCTTTGCTCTCCAGAAATTCTTGGATATCTTTCAGTGTGAGCGGCTTTCTGTTCGGCTTCATGCTTATGATGGCGACGGCTTTTTCCTGCAGCCGTTTATCTGGCATAGCTACAAGCTGGGCAACCTGGATGTCTTCATGTTCATATAGCGTATTTTCCATAGAGGCTACAGGGATGTTCTCTCCTCCCCGGATGATGATATCCTTATTTCGGCCGGTAATGCGGATATACCCATCTGCATCCATGGTTGCCCGATCACCGGTAATGAACCAGCCGTCTACGTGCTCCTGGCGGGTAATGTCCATACGCTTTAAATAGCCGATGAATTGTGCGGGCCCCCTGCTCAGCAGAGAACCTTCCTCGTCTGGGGGACAAATTTCTCCATTGGGGGCGACCACTTTTACTTCCATCCCCGGGAATGGATACCCATCTGTGTTGATGAGCTTATCTTCTGAGTCATCCAGGGAGGTCAAGGTCACCAAACCATTCTCCGACTGTCCCCAGCCGGACAGGATGCTGAACCCAACTTTTTTCTTGGCTTCCCTGACCAGCGGACGCGGAATAGGGGCTCCTAAGGACACAAAAGCCCTTAATGACTGGATATCATGGTTTTCAATCCCTTCAAATTCCACAATGTCCTGAAGGAAAGGAGTAGCACTTGCCGTAAATGTTATCTTTTCTTTCTTTATAAGTTCGATAAATTCCTCAGGATTCCATATATCCTGATAAACAACAGTTCCTGCATAATGGGTGGGGAGTCTTATACCGTAACCGAACCCTGTCTGGTGGCCGAAAGTAGAAGGCATGAACATGACGTCTTCATCCGTTAGACGAAGTCGGTCGATCCAATAGTTTGTAGAGACACATATTGTGTTATGGGTATGCATTACACCCTTAGGGTCGCCAGTAGTCCCTGAAGTGAAAATGATTTCGGTCAGTTCATTCGGGTCAAGTTCCACATCTTCCAACACAGAGGGATCATTGATTCGTTCCCATGGAATATCCATCAACTCAGAAAACGCTTCCATTTTTTCCGGAACATTCTCCCCTATTACAAATACATGCTCCAGGTTCTCCCATTCCGGCCAAAGCCTTTGAATCATCGCCGGATAGTCAAATCCTCGAAAGGTATCGGGAACTACAATCATTTTGGATTCTGCCATTCTGACCATATATCCGATTTCCCGGTCGCGATAAATCGGAATCAGCGGATTTGTTACAGCACCAATTCGTGTCGCCGCATAATGAAGGATGACAAATTCATTCCAATTGGGCAGTTGAATCGATATGACGTCCCCTTTTCCAATGCCGTACTCCAGCAATCCCAGTGCAACTCTTTCCACCATTTCTCCCAATTCTTTATAGGTATAGCGGCTTTTCTTATCAATAATGGCATCCTTATCCGGGTTTTTTTCAATGGCCGCTTCCAGGTAATCCAGAATGGTTTTGTTCGGCCAAACATCCTCATACTTACGGATATATTCATCTGTCAGCAATGTTTCTACGTTCATCGGCAGACTCCTCCCTTTTATTTACGGAATTTATTAAACTCTACAGGCCTTTTTTCAATGAAGGCATTTTTTCCTTCCTGGGACTCCTCTGTGTCATAAAACATAGCCAAACTCCCCATCGACAACTGGGAGATGCCCTGGATACTGGCAGAATCAGCATTGAAGGAGTATTTCAGCATTTTAATTGCTGTCGGACTCTTTTGTAGGATCTTCTCTGCCCACTCTTGTGCTGCTTCCTGCAAGTTAGCAGCAGGTACCACTTTATTAACGAGTTTCATTTCCATGCATTCCTCTGCCGTATACTGTTCACAGAGATACCAAATCTCCCTCGCCTTCTTCTCTCCGACAATCCGGGCAAGGTACGCAGACCCGTACCCAGCATCATAGCTCCCGACCTTTGGGCCGCTTTGGCCAAACTTCGCTGTATCAGCAGCAATCGTCAAATCACAGATCACATGAAGGACATGCCCTCCACCAATAGCATATCCATTGACTGCCGCGATCACCGGTTTTGGTATATTCCGGATGGTTTGATGCAGATTTTCCACTTCCAAACCAATCCCGCCGCCGAGACCGCCACTGTAGCCATAACCGCCTTCATCTCCCTTTTCTTTCTGGTCCCCGCCGACACAAAATGCTTTCTCGCCGGCACCGGTAAGAATTACCGCTCCGATCCGTTTATCATCCCATGCATCACGGAAGGCCCAGATTAGTTCCTGAATGGTTTTAGCCCGAAAAGCATTGTAAACCTCCGGGCGGTTGATCGTAATGTTAGCGATGCCATTTTGTTTGTCATATAAAATATCAGTCAATTCCATACTGATAACCTCCTTCATAATTCTGTCCATTCGTGCTTTTAGCCGGTACTTGCGGCTCATAGGAACGGTATTCTTTGCCAATCAAATGCTTGGCAATGACCATCTGATTTGCCTGTGCAGTACCATCTCCGATTTCAAGCCCGATCACGTCACGAAGACGCTGTTCCAGCGGCATTTCCTTTGTATAAGCGTAATGGCCATTCAGCAGCAGGCATTCATGGATGGCCTCTTGGCTGTACAATGGCCCGAGCCATTTTACAGAGGCTGATTCCTTGGAATGCTCCATTCCCTGGTCCCTCAGCCATAACCCTCGGTATGCTTGCCATTTAAGCATATCAAGCTTGGTGTAGTGAGTAACCAGCGGGAAGGAGACCCCCTGGTATGTCGCCAATGGTTTCCCGAAGGACCTCCTGTTTTTCACATGTTCAATCGTCTCATCCAAGCTTTGAAGAGCTGCTCCAGCACATTGCAGTCCAATCAGGAGCCTGGAAAGGTCGAAGCCATTCATTACCTGGGAAAAGCCCTTATCCTCCAAACCAATCAAATGATCCGCAGGCACCTTGACTTCATTTAAGTAAACAGAACCTCTACCAATCGGGATGTTGCCCATATCCTCATAGCCCTTGCCTTCCACTCCCGGAAGATCAGAAGGTACAATGAATGCACTGATGCCGCGGTTTCCCTTCCTTGGTTCCGTTTTCGCAAATACGATAAATGCATCTGCCGAGACGGCGACACTGATACCTGATTTCTCCCCGTTCAGGACATAGCTGTCACCGTCACGAACCGCTGTCGACCTTATGCCGCCTGCATCTGTTCCTGCTTCCGGTTCCGTGATTGCAATTCCCAAGATCTTATTACCGGATGCAATCTCAGGAAGCCATTCCTTTTTCAAATGTTCATCAGCATGATTGGTAATGATCTCCCCGATCAAGCCATTCAGCATCACCGCATAGGTTAGGTTGAAATCTCCACGGCCAATTTCTTCTGCCGCAATGCCAGTAGTCACACAATCGGCGCCGCTCCCGCCGTATTCAACAGGAATCCGCAGGCCGTTGACCCCAAGCTCCCCAAGTTTTCTCCATAAATGTTTTGGGGTAATACCTTCTCTGTCCCACTTGGTATAATTCGGGAGGAGCTCTTCCTTTGCAAACCCCTTGAGCATTTTACGAAAATAATCCTGTTCCTCTGTAAAAGAAAAATCTACCATGCTACCCCTCCTATTCATGTTCTATAATGCAAAAACCATGCCAAGATGTTTTCCTGGTATGACAGCTTTTCAGATTACAAGGTTTTGCATTCTTACATATTTTTGCAAAACTGCGAAATGAGTGTGCAAATCTACTTCCTTCTTTTGTTTACCATCAATTTCATTGACCCTATCATTACATCTTTTCGATGCTGGTTTTCTACCGTGATTTCCAAAATGGCCAGCCCCTGGTGTTCACTATGGTCTGCCATTTCTCTCACGGTTGCTTCTACGTAAACCGTATCTCCAATAAATGTGGGATTTACAAAACGGATACGGTCCATTCCATAGAAAACAGCTACTTTCGAAGCATCAAACCTCATCAATCCGGTAGAAACAGATAAAACAAGCATCCCGTGGGCAATCCGTTTTTTATATGGAGTCTCCCTG
This sequence comes from Virgibacillus sediminis, assembly GCF_042643265.1. Classification (NCBI taxonomy): domain Bacteria; kingdom Bacillati; phylum Bacillota; class Bacilli; order Caryophanales; family Bacillaceae; genus Virgibacillus; species Virgibacillus sediminis. The sequence continues at coordinate 88,202 of NZ_JBHRRZ010000038.1, forward strand.
GCATACTCGATATTTGAGTGTATGGGAAACCAATCTCCACTGAAAGCTGAAAACATCACCAAATCTGTCTCAGTTATCGTTCTCCCACCGGACACCCACCTCTCACCAGTTGATAATTCCTCGTAAAATTTATCAATCAACTCAAGCCACCAGCCTTTTTAATAAATTAGTATTGCTGTTAAGATAGCCGGGATTGCAGCAGCCGTAGGAGCAATTATTCCTGTCGCGAAGATATGTTTATAAGCATCTTTATGGGTCAGCCCTGCAACCGCTAAGAATGTAATCACTCCACCATTATGTGGTAACGCATCAAACCCGCTAGAACCAATCACAGCAATTCTGTGCAGCACTTCTGGATTTATGTCCAATTCCAAATAAGTGGCAGACAATGCCTCCATGGCAATTCCCAGCCCTCCAGAAGCAGAGCCGGTAATACCAGCCAGCATGGATGTGGATAGATAAAGGGAAAATAAAGGACTTCCTGGAATATTAGTCAGTGCTTGGGAAAGAACGCTAAAACCGGTAGATGCGGCAATAACTGCTCCATACCCCACATCTGCACTCGTATTGACTATAGGTAAGACAGTATTAGTAGCCCCCATATTGATGGTACGGATCTTCTTCTCAATATATGGCCAAAAAACCGCCATACATAGTAAAACAGAGAGCATTAAAGCGTAAAGCACTTCTACCTGGAAAAAATTCAATACTACCAGCAGGAATACAGGAGGGATGAGACTGACAAAGAATCTAGGTTTCTTTTTCAGTTGGTAGGATTTTTCTTCCTCTTCATCCGTGGCAGCTTCCAAATTTTTCATGGAATGATAAGACTCACCTCTGTTTTCCGATTTTTTCAGTACATGTTTAAGATAATAGAAATTTAGAATGATTAGTGTGGCTGCTGCTACAGTTCCTGTCAGGGGAGCTGCGCTTACAGTGGTGCCGAAATATTCAGTAGGTATAATGTTTTGAATAGAGGGAGTGCCAGGTAGCATCGTCATCGTGAAAGTAGCTGATCCGAAGAAGAAGGCAGCCATAAATAGATGCCAAGGAATATCCATTTCCTTAAATAAAGGCTTAGCAATCGGAAGGACTGCAAAGATTACCACATAAACATTAATTCCTCCATAGGTTAATATCGCGCAAATAGCCACGATAGCTATCAGCACTCTCAATTTGCTCTTTCGCCCGATTGTTTTCAAGATTCCTTCGGCAATAACGCGTGCAGCCCCACTGTCATCCATGAATTTGCCAAATAATGCTGCAAACAGAAAAATAAGATAGAAGTTTTTTGCAAAGTTGATAAACCCGCCCATATAGGTTTCTTCTAATGTTTCCAACAGAGGCATCTGTGTCAGAAATATCACTACAAGACTGGCGATTGGTGCAATGATAATAATACTGATTCCTTTCAGGGCAAGAAACATCAATAAAGCTAGGGAAAAAGTGATCACTGCCACACTGTAAAACTCCATAACATCTCCCCTTCCATCCATTTGCCTATCGATATGCAAATTTCATGCCAGTCCACTCTTATCAAAGGGGAGGGCGCTTGCATTCTCACATCTGATCATTTTATTGCCATTGAGAAACTGAACTGCGAAAGCAAGGACAAAAGCTCAAGCAATCTATTGGGAGTTCAGCATTAATCCGTCAGTTGAGCACCACCATACTAGAATGGTCCTGAACAACAAAAAAACAACCTCAAAATCTGGATTTCAAGGTTGTTAGGGCGCTTCTCGCATTTATTTCAAGTTATATTTGGAAATCTTCCGATACAAGCTGGCGACATGGATTTTTAATAGGTTTGCTGCCAGCGACCTGTCTCCATCTGCCTCCTTCAGCGCTTTGCGAATCGCCCGGATTTCTGCGGTGCGCACTTCCTCTTCCAAGCTCGCCAATGGAGCCGGCTGTCTTCCTTCCTCTTCCTCCGTGTCTGTAAAGGAAGGAAAGGACAAGCTATCCAAGTGTAGTGTCCTTCCTTCCGCTATATTCATCCCCCGTTCAATATACGACTTCAATTCCCTTACATTTCCGGGCCAGTCGTAGCGGAGCATCCATTCTTCCAAGTCTTTGTCCATTTTTTCAATATCCTTTCCCATCTTCCGGTTGTATTCCTCAATGAATGCGCGAGCCAGCAGCAGGATATCGTCCTTCCTTTGCCGCAATGCAGGGATTTGCAAATCAAAAACGTACAGCCGATAAAATAGGTCCTGCCGGAATTTGCCCTCTTTCACCAGGGATTTCAAATCTTTATTGGTGGCGGCAATCACCCTTATATCAACATTCTTGCTACCAGTTCCTCCAAGCCTTTCTACTTCTCTCTCTTGCAGGACTCTGAGCAGCTTTCCCTGTGACTGATAGGTTAGCTCGGATATTTCGTCGAGAAACAAGGTGCCATGCTGAGCTAGTTCGATCTTACCTGGTTTCCCCTCTCTTTTGGCACCGCTGAAGGCCCCGGCTTCATAGCCGAAGATTTCTGATTCAAATAACTCAGCGGGAATGGCCACACAGTTGATGGCTATGAATGGATGGTTTTTCCGTGTGCTTAATTCATGGATGGCCTGGGCAAACAACTCCTTGCCTGTTCCGCTTTCGCCTGTCAGAAGCACTGTTGAATTGCTCGTGGCTATCTTTGCGGCCAAGTCTTTTACCTGTCGGATAGAACGGCTTTCTCCCAATATTTCACCAAAGCCATAGCGGCTCGTTTTCTTTTTGTTGCTTGTTTTCATTTCCATCGCCTGCAGCATGGATTGCAATTCCCGATTATGTATCTCATTCTCTCTCAATAGCACTTGGTACTCCAATCCATGCGCAACTTCTTTCACTTGAAGAAGACAGGAAATCCCGGTGATCACCGCATGAAATATTCTGTTTCTGTCATGTGCACAGGTTCCCTTGAAGAGGTTACGTACATTGGAACCCAGGACTTTATCTTTCCTCAAAGAAAAGTACTGTAAAAATTCCGGGCTTGCATCCCTTATTCTTCCTGTATGGTCAGTTATCAGCTTAGCCGCCTGTATATGGTTGTCCAGTTGATCAACATGCTTGGTCAGCTTCATCCCTTAATCATCCTCTTTGGATAATATGAATACCACGACCTGGCCCTTGATTACCTCAATCCCAGCCGGATTAACACAGGTTACTCTTTGAGTGACCCAGTTTCTTTCCTTATTTATATCAATTACCACGAGTTCAGCAGTAATCTCTTCCCCTACATGGACTGGTGAATAAAAAACAAGATCCTTTTGGACAAGAATGCAGGGAACTCCCGGTAATTTTTCGCTGATCACTTGATTAATCAACCCTTCCGTCAGCAGGCCAGGCACTACAGCCTGCCTGTACTGTCCTTCCCATGCCTGCTCATAGACCGGACTGTAATCTTTGGTCAGTTCACTGGTTCTCCCAACGTCCTCTGCCGTAAACACCCTGCTCAGCTTTTCTGTCTGCCCATTGTATAATTCAGCTATCGTATACGTCATGTTTACCTTCTCCCATTGGTTCAAGATATGTTGCATGAATTCTGAGTCATTCCCAAACTTACTTATAGAATAAAAGAACAAGACATTTTTCATTGTTATGTCTTGTTCTTTGTGGGATATTAATTATTCAATGATGAATCCGTCACTACCACAGCCTATATCATACGCCAATTCTACGGCTGGCTTTCTCAGAAGCCCTTCGATAGCCTTGTTCCAGTTCATCCACGATTTTCGCGAGGGGTTGGATATTCCGTATCGAGCCGAGGCCATGCCCTGCCCCCCAGATATCCTTCCAGGCCTTTGCATCGGATCCGGCTTTATTAAAGTTTACCTCTTTCTTTTTCTCCAGATTTGCAGGATCAAGTCCTGCCTTGATAATACTGGGTATTAGATAATTGGCGTTGATGCCGCTGAATGCATCAGTATAGATAATGTCCTCAATTCCCGATCCGACAATCATTTCCTTGTAATCCTCCGCAGCTCCACTCTCTAAAGCAGGAATGAACCTGGTTCCCATATACGCAAAGTCCGCACCAAGCACCTCTGCTGCAAGAATGTCCTCTCCTTTGGACAAGCCGCCTCCCAATACGATTGGACCATCAAAGAATTCCCGCACTTCATGCAGAAAGGAAATAGGATTTAGTACGCCTGCATGGCCGCCGGCTCCATTAGATACCAAGATAAGGCCGTCAGCACCCTTTTCGATTGCCTTTCTGGCGAATGTTGGATTGATAACATCGGACAGCACCATGCCGCCATACTGGTGGACAACCTCCACAACAGGACTCGGATCTCCCAAGGAAGTGATGACGATCGGAGGCTGATAACTTCCAATCAACTTCAGATCCTCTTCATAGCGTTTATTGGAACGATGAACAATAAAGTTGATTCCCCATGGGGCAATTTTTGCAGATGGCTCCTCCTTTTTCCGCTCTTCTAAAGATGTGCTGATCTCATCCATCCACTTCTCAAAATCCTCTCCTGTACGGGCGTTCAAGGCAGGAAAAGTTCCTGCAATACCATTCACACAGGCTTCCACCACCATCTTCGGCTGGGAGATGAGAAACATCGGTGCCATAATCACCGGCAGTTTCATCGATTCCTTCAGTGAACGGATCTTATCATTGGCCATAACGAAACATCCCTTCTCCATACAGTTTATACTGCTGCAAACACCTCGATTTTCCCTTTCACAACCTCCTGGCCGCGTTGATTCAGAATGGTCGCTTCCAGAGAAACGATTCCTCTCGTTTTATCCGTGATCTCCTTGATATTAATCACTTTGAATATACCTGTGAGTGTGTCTCCCGGGCGGACCGGTCCTTGCCATTGAATCTTGTCCACGCCAAGACTGCCTCTGCTGTCTTCACCGAGAATATCCATCTTAATGAATTCACTCCAGACGGCGATAAGGACATGGAAACTGGATGCAGTGATGGACCCATAAGGCCCTTCTTTCGCCGCTTCCTCATCTGTATGTAAAAACTGCGGATCATATGCCTGGGCGAATTCTATTATTTTCTCCTTTGTCATATGTACCTCATCTGTAAAAAATGTATCGTCCACTGTAAATTCATGAAATTTCATAGGGACGCTCCTCTCTCGTTAGTTGTCATGTTTTAATTATAGCTGTCCATCTGAAGATAAAGAAAGAGGAAGAAACCAGCTATCCCCGTAACCGTTTACAAATCCGCCTACATTCATACTATTAAGTAAAAAGAGTGATGTCAAGTCAAATTTTAGAAAATTTAAACATATATAGGAAGATGAAGGAGCTGGGTACTAGAAGTGGACACCCTAAATACAATTATCGTCCATCCTAGAATTTTATAGTCGCTAATTCAATGCTGTGTTCGTCTTTTGGGCTAGATCTCCAGCGCTCTTTTTCACTTATGGACTTACTCGCACTCTACTTATACTGTTATTTCTGCTCCTCACAAAAACCGGCCATTTATAAAATGACCGGTTCCTCTGCACACATTAACCCAGGGCTATCCTCATCTGTATATAAATCTGTACACCAATATACAATACAAGCGCATATTTCCAATTAAATAAAATACCGTTTTTAAATCCGCTTAAACCATTGGCACCGCTAAGGATAATCAGCGGCATGATCAGTGGAGAGAGCAGAATGGATATGGCGCTTCCGGTAGTGATCGATAGTACGATTAGTTCCGGCGGATAAGGCAGGTGGATACTCTCCAGGATGCCTCCGACCAGGACCATGACGGTCAGCGGACCCAATGCGAAGAAGCCGAGGATGATCACCATGAACGGCAGTATATGCAGGACATTGATAAAAGGCAATGCTTCCTGAAAGGCATAGAGTCCATTCACCATCATATCCGGAAATACTGTTTGATTCAGTCCGAAAATCATTGTTCCCGCTCCAAGCATGATGCACAATTGATAGGCCTGGGGTGCCAAGCCATCGGCATAATGCCGTTTCGCTTCCAACACCAGTGTCGGGATCCTTCCCTTCACGGTATAGTAAGCGGCAATCCAAACCACAACCACCAGCGGAATCAGCACGAGCAGCGGCATATCCGCCAGGCTGTTCACTAGGAAAATAGTTCCGAACAAAGTGACGAATAGGACGATGAACTCTTTTACCAGCCGATGGATCTCCTCTTTGCTTTCAGATCCTTTAAGCACCTCTCCGATTTCCCGCTGCAACCCTTCCGTCAAGTCTACTTTATAGCGCTTTTCTTCAAATTTAGAAAAAACAATCGCTAGAATCACACCAAAAACAGATACAGCCATCCCTTGGAAAATAGAAATTCCCAATGGTGCATCCATGACTTCAACTGCAAAGGCGAAACTCGGAATACTTACCACCCAAAGGACGGACAGGGAGAATCCCCGCAGGACAGCAGTCCCCTTCATATGCTCCCATGCCTCCCCTCTCTCCTTATTCAGCAGCCAATTCTCAAATTGAAGCATCATTGGAATGGCACCAAACATAAGAAAGTAGGCAATCACCTGAGTCAATGACAGCATGCCGGCATAGAATTTCCGGCTGGTATTCAGAAACCGATGGCCTGCCTGCATAATAGCTTCCATATATGCTTCTCCGCGCAGCACCCACCCGATCAGGGGAATGACCACAATCAGCCCAATCATATCCCGCATTTGAATCAAACCGCCATGCAGGCCACTGATAGATGAACCTTCCGAAAAGACAATCAGCACGGCTCCTGTAAGAAACAGGGATAGCGGCATCTTGATTTTGCCTGGTGAATAATAAAGCACAGCACAAAGAAAAATGCCGAAACCGGCCAACCCCAACAGCAGTATCAAAAACTCAATTTCATAGAAATATGTAAAGAAATGCAGCAAAGCATAGATAATGATGAACACCCGTAAAGCTGCCTTTATATAAGCCTGCATATTCCTTCCCCTTCTTCCTGATAATTAACGAACTTCGACTTCTCCATGGTACCATGTATGGATAAAAGCGCAAGATGCCGTAGGTGCTATGCATTTTATGTGAACGGAAGAAAAAAAGAACATAGTAAAAGACTGGAAATCCTTGGGACCCCAGCCTTCATATCTATTATATTGGCATTCTAGTACCTTAATGCATTGGATTCCAAGCCAACAAGGACCCGTCCATAATTCTCTTTGTTGATGGATGGGGAGAGGGAACGATGGGAATGCAGGGTCCAAAAGTCTCGGAATAAGCGTTGTAGCGGGTGTCCTTCATATACATAGCCCGATCCGCTTGAAAGCATTACAATATCAAATGCCTCCCTGCATAGTTCATTGGCATGGCCGATGTCAGCGAGCGTCCTCACCCGTGCATGGCGGTCCATGTACTTTCCACTGGCTGCCCATTTATCGAGGTCCTCCGCAACTCGTTTAAAGTGCATTTCAGCTGAATCAATTTTCATGGCAGCATCGGATAATTGGAGATGCATGCTTGGTGCATCACGCAAATATTCCACTCCGATATGGGCCGCTTTCCGCTTCGGCAGGAATTCGATGACGGATTCATGAGCCGCTTTGGCCAGACCAAGTGCAGGCAGTCCCAATGACAGGATCAATGCCGGAAACAGAGCCGTATTGTATAAAGGGATATCACGCAGATGATCTGATTCGAAGTTGCCGCTCAATGCCTCTGTAAACGAAACCGCCCGATGATCCGGAATAAAGACATTATGCATTTTGACACTATTGCTTCCCGAACCTTTCAATCCCATGACATACCAGTCATCCTGGATTTCCATCTGATCAAATGGCAGGGTCATCAGCACCTGGTCAACCAGTTCTCCTTTTTCATTGGTGATCGGCATGCCGAAATACCCCCAAGTTGCATGGCGGGAACCGGAGCAGAACATCCAGAAACCTTCCTCCACCATGTAACCGCCTTCAATTTTCTGGGCTTTGCATTGCCTTGGTTCATATACCCCTGCAAACAATACATTTTCCGGGTTATCGCCGAAAATTTCTTCATGGGCCTTTTCCGAGAAGGACTCTGCCACCATTAATTCGCGGATGCCGCAAAGAGCCATGATCCATCCGGTGGAAGCACATCCTTTGGATAGTTCCACGACACAATCTGCATATGTCTGGATATTCGTTTGATGGCCTCCGTACCTTTTCGGGCGCAGCAGGGTAAACAGCCCGCTCTCCTTCAACTCATCTATCGTCTCCTGTGGCAGTTTCCCCAATTCCTCCGTCTCTTTTCCCCTTTCCTTCAGCTTCGGAACCATTGCCTTGGCCTTTTCCAGAAAGGATACTTCCACTTGTGTCATATTCGCCATAATAATCTCTCCTTTTCATCCTGACTCGTAAATTTATCTATAAGTAAATTTTAAGTAATAAATACTTCCAATGATAGATGAAAAAGCATTGAACATTTGTTGCGTTTCAAAGGAAATTTACTTGTTTTTGGCGATTCCAGCATTTATTGATTCACGAATGCGGCTATACCCGCGCTGATCTGCGGAAACAGGATGAAAATGATGACGTCCAGAATAAGTATGGCGATAAATGGCACTGCTGGTCTGATCAACGATTCATAACCAGTGCTGCCAACCTTGGCGGCAACGAACAGGTTCATCCCAATCGGCGGTGTGATTAATCCAATGGAAAGGGTGACCACCATGATAATGCCGAATTGAACTGGGTCCATTCCCAGCGTGGTGACAATCGGCAGCAGAATTGGTGTGAGGATAATGATCGCCGAAAGTGCTTCCATAAACATCCCCACTACCAGCAGAACAGCTACAATCATCAAAAAGATGGCGAAGGCCGGCAGATTTGCACTGGTGATATATTCTCCCATCATATGAGGCACTCTCTCCACTGTCAGCCATAGGCCAAAAAATGATGCCGAAGCAATGATCAGGGAAAGGGCCGAAACCGTAAGCACAGTGCTGAGCAGTATTTCCTTAAAGACGGGAAGCGTAATTTTCCGGTAGACAAAGATTCCGATAAGCAGTCCATAGACAACTGCTACCACCGAGGCTTCCGTAGCAGTAAAGAAGCCGCCGTAGATGCCACCAAGAATGATTACTGGCATAAAGAGTGCCAGAATCGCATCAAGGAAACTTCTGCCCATTTGCCCGAATTTTTGCCGTTCGCTTGTTTTATAGCCTTTCATGACCGAGTAAATATAGGCAACAACCATAAGTGAGAGCCCAACAATGATACCGGGAATAATTCCTGCAAGAAAAAGGTCTCCAATCGAAACTCCCCCTGTAACAGCAAATAATACCATCGGCACACTCGGGGGAATGATAATTCCTGTAGTCCCGCCAGCAGCCTGTACAGCCGCTGAAAAATTACGGTCGTATCCTGCCTTGACCATCGCCGGTATCAAAATAGCCCCAATTGCAGCAGTCGTGGCGACAGAGGAACCGGACAATGCGGCAAAGAACATACATGTAACAATCGATACATGTGCCAGTCCGCCTCTCAGATGACCTACCAGACTTCCGGCAAACTGGACCAGCTTTTCCGAAATCCCCCCGTGCTCCATGATTTTCCCAGCCAGGATAAAGAAAGGGGCGGCGAGAAGCGGAAAAGAATCAAGCGCCGAAAACATCCGCTGCGGCATCGTACTGACATCCACACTTCCTGATAAAAACACAACAATAAACGTAGCCAGCCCCAATGCTACAGCGATCGGCACGTTAATGATGAATAGGATGAACAGGATGACAAGCAGGGTTATAATCATAGTTCCACCCTCCCTGTGTCAGCAGATGAATTGTTCCAGTGTCTTCTACTAATATCTATCACATTCCAAATCTGCAGGACTCCGCTAAGCGGTATGACGGAATAAACCACACCCATCGGCAGTGTCAGTGCCGGTGAAGTCTGGTTCATCGAGGAACTGATCAGCTGGATACCCGTCCCTATTAACAGAAGAAAAAAAACAATGGACAGAACCGCTACCAGCGCCCGCATCCAGCGCTGCAAATGGATGGGAAGCCGTTCCTTTACAGCCTCGATGCTGATATGTGCTCCGTGCTGGAAAGCAATGCCCCCTCCCAAGAACACTACCCATATAAACATGTAGCGTGCCAGTTCATCCGTCCAGGAAAAAGAAGAATCCAGCAGGAGACGGGTACAGACTTGTACAAAAACCAAAAGAACCATGGCAAAGAGCAGGGACATGGTAATCATTTCCGTCCCTTTGTTTACAGCATGCAAAATTTTACCCATCAACTTCCCCCTTCATGCAAGAAAGCAAGCTGGACGCCTGCTTTCTGCTTCTGAGCATTTTCTGGTTTTCCTGTCTTACTTCACTTCCGCTATTCTTTCCACCAGATCTCCAAACCTGTCTTCATGCTTGTCATAGACAGATTGTACAGCTTTTCTGAATGGCTCACGGTCAATCTCCTCTTTCGGAATAATTTTTACGCCATTTTCAGCGATCAGCTCTTGTGCTCCTTCTTCATACTCTTTATAAATGACGTCGTGATAATAAGTGTTATTATCATCCACGACCTGCATCAATGTTTCCCGTATCCCTTCCTCAAGGGAATCAAATTGTTCCTTATCCATCAGCAGGACACCGGAACGGTAATTCATCGCAATTTCCGTATAATGATCCGTTACTTCGTACAGCTTGCCTCCCGTCATCACTACGTTGACAGCATCTGTTCCATCAACGACCCCCTGCTGGATCGAGGTATACAACTCAGGAAAAGGAATGGGTACTGGATCCGCTCCAAGTGCTTTGAAGGTATCAACGAAAATGTCATTTTCCAGTGTCCTCATTTTCAGCCCTTTCACATCCTCAGGTGTACGTATCTCCTGTTGGTTATTTACCAGATGGCCCTCGCCATAATCAAGGAAGGTCAGAATCTCGTATCCCTGCTCCCGGGCCAGGTCTTTCAATTCCTCTCCGATTTCCCCATTCAATGTCTTGTGGGCATGATCAAGATCCCGGAACAGGAAAGGCATGTCCAGTACACCGATTTCTGGGACGAAGTTGGACAATGCCCCGCTCGTCACAAAAGTAATATCTATGGTGCCAGAACGCAGCTGTTCCACCATTTCCACTTCTCCCCCAAGCTGGCTTGCCGGGAACACCTCTATTTCCAATCCTCCGCCAGTTGCCTCCCTTGCATCATCAGCTACTTTATCCGCAAACATGCCGCCCGGATCCTCAGCCGGGGCCGAATGTCCATATTTCAGTGTAATGGCTTCCCCATTGGCATTTGTCTCCTCCGAGCCGTCCCCACAGGCTGTAATTACTGTGGCGAAAAGTACCGTGACAGCCAATAACATCAATTTCTTCATATAGTACCCTCCCTTTTCATATTTTTTAGTTGTTCTACCTATTCAGCTTGGTATTATCCTCGGACATTGAATTATGAGAGAGTATATTTCTAATTTTCCTCCTCCCTCCATTGAACATTTTCAGATGTCCGCTACACAACGAAAGCCAATATTCCCTGTTGAGCTGTCTGGTGTATTGGATGTGCGGGCCGCCACCCTATAGCGGTTACAGTAAGAGTGGTGGCAAAGATAGGATCCTCCCCTCATCACTTTTGTCTCACCTTTTTTCGGACCTTTCGGGTTTCTAGGTCCCCCGCGTTTACCGGAGCGGTTGGTGAACCAATCCGAACACCATTCCCATACATTGTCGGCCATGTTATACAATCCATAGTCATTGGGAGCATACGTGTTTACGGGACATGTCCCGGCATATCCATCTCCTGCTTCATCCTTAACAGGGAACTTCCCCTGCCAAATATTACATTGATGAATGCCGTCCGGGGTAAGTTCATTTCCCCATGGGAACATTTTCTGCTCCAATCCTCCCCGGGCTGCAAACTCCCATTCTGCTTCAGTTGGCAGCCGCTTCCCTGCCCATCTGCAATAGGCGTTAGCATCATTCCAGGACACATGGATTACCGGATGGTCCATCCGGTCATATATATTGGAGTCTGGTCCCTCCGGCCTTTTCCAATATGCTCCTTGCACCACCCACCACCATGGGGTGGAATCTACCTTTTGAGTGACTTTTTTGGCTGTCCTATGACTAATAAATTGATAAAAGACAAAGGACCATCCAAATCTTTCGGCCTCTGTTTTGTAACCTGTGTCCATTACGAATTGCTGGAAATCCCTGTTGGTCACCGCATGGGTATCCATATAGAAAGGAGATACTTCCATCTCAAGAACCGGTTTCTCGCCATCTGCCGGAAAACTGTATTTATAATCCGTTCCCATTAAAAATTTTCTGCCGGGAATGTAGGCCATACCCCGCTTGTCCGCGTAATCAGTTTCGGTCATTTCTTTAATATTTATATTTCCTTGGGTCCCCCCTCGGCTGGCAGCACAGCAACTTTTTTCCATCCTTAAGTGTCCCCCCTTCTCTCCAACATGCAAGGTTGCTTCCACCCGTACCTCTAGGTTCCGGATAGAAGCACCTGAATTAGTTATACTTATTTTTGACTTTCTAGTTCATAGATGACCTTTTCTATCTCGCCTTCAAACTCAAATATGCCTTCTTCTCCATAGTTAGGTGTTACTTGATAGAGACTGTCCTTTCCAACACTCAGTCCTTCGAAGGAGAGTTTAAATGGATGTGTCTGATCTATTTCTCCGCTGCCGACCTGTTTGCCATCCACATATATAGAAGCTGTGCCAATATGGTCTCCTGTTTTATCAAACTGCATTTTTACGGTCGTCTCTCCTGTAGGTATTTCCGTATCTGATTCCACCCGGTAGATTTCATTTCCCATGTTGTACTCATAGACCAGCCGATTGTCCTTCAAGTAGAAAGTATAACCACTTTGGTATCCTCCCAAGGCTACAAGTACACCATCCTCTTCTGTACTGTCCCTAAAGAGTGGTACGGTAATAGAAAAGGACCTGTTCAAAATGAATGGACTGGCAGCTTCCGGAAGTTGGGACATGTCGGGATAGAAGACAAATCTATCTTTTGCCCGCTGTGAATCCTCTGGCACAGAAAGAAATCCATCCGGCCCTAGGTCCGTCATCGGCAGTACATCATACTGCTTTGCTTCCTTCTCAAACAACTTTTTCATCTCTTCAAGCTTCTTCGGCTCTGCTTCAGCAAGATTATTAGACTCAGTTGCATCTTCAGCTACATGGTAGAGTTCCCATGGATCCTCCTCGAATGGTTCTCCAAGCTGATGATTGGCTATTGCTTTCCAACCATCATCATAAATAGCCCTGACCCCATTAGATTCATAGACTTGAGTTTGTTTACCTTCTGTTTCCGGATTAGTTAGGGACTCAGCAAAACTCTCTCCATGAAGTTCCATTTGCTTGACCCCGTCAATTTCTTTCGGTGGCTCCACACCAAGAAGCTCATAGATGGTTGGAGTAATATCGCTGACATGTGCATATTGGTCCCTAATTTTTCCTTTATCCTTGATCCCCTCTGGATAATGGACAATCAGCGGAGAACGGATGCCTGCTTCATATGTCGTTGCCTTATACATCTTGAATGGGGTATTGCTAACCTGTGCCCAGCCATTCGGGAACTCTGCCTTTGCTGCATTGGTGCCAATCTTGTCATAATGTTCCATAAGCATATCCATTTCCTGCGGGATCACATTATAGGTCAATGTGTGATTAACAGAACCATTTGGCCCCCCCAATACACTTGCACCATTATCGGACATGATCATGATGATGGTATTATCGAGCTCACCTACTGAACGGAGATGTTCAACAAACCGGCCAATCTGCTCATCCGTATGTGTCATCATCCCTGCATAAGCTTCCTGAAAACGGGCAAAGAGCTTCTGCTCCTCCTCAGACAGATCCTCCCACGCTGGGATTCCCGGGTTTCTATCCACGAATTCTGCTGATTCCGGAATGATTCCAAGTTCCTTCTGCCTCTCAAACCGTTGTTTCCTTATAACATCCCAGCCTTCATCATACTTCCCTTCATACATTTCAATATATTCATCCGGCACCTGTACCGGCTGATGCTGGGAACCGAAGTTCAATGTAATAAGGAAGGGGGCATCATTTGTCGATACATGGTCGGTAATGTATTGGTTAGCTTGGTCGACCATTGCCTCGGAGAAATGATAATCATCTTCCCCTGTGACATCCACAAAGCTATTATCATTTACAATTTCAGGCTGGAATTGATCGGTAGAATCCTCCAGGAATCCATAGAACCGGTCAAACCCTTTCCCGAGCGGCCAATTTTCATATGGACCAGACGGGGTCGCCTGATGGGATGGGGACAGATGCCATTTGCCCAAAGCATAACTGGTATACCCCTCCTCGCCCAACACCTCGGCAATGGTTCCTGCTTCAGGATTGATCCTACCTCGCTTGTTTGGATAATCAGGCCCCATATCAAAATTGGCCACCGTAGCCATTCCTACTGAGTGGGCTTGCCTTCCCGTAAGTAAAGCTGCTCTGGTCGGTGAGCAGGTCGGATTCACATGGAAGTTATTGTAACGTAGACCCTCGTCGGCAAGCGCATCCGTATGAGGTGTCTCTATTTCTGACCCATAACTTGCGAGATCTGAGAACCCCAAATCATCCAGCACGATATAGGCAATATTGGTATCAGGTTTTATTTCGCTCTCTCTGCTTGCATTCTGGTTTTCGGATGCCGATTTAGCTGCCGTTTCTCCCGCAAGATCAGGAGCTGTATTACCAGTGGCGCAACCCGAGATCATAGCTAACGTTGCCACCGTTGCGGTTAATTTTTTAGTCGGTGATGACCAAGATATTTCCTTTGGCATTTGAAACAATCACTCCTTCATTTATAATTCTCCTCACTTCTAGTCACCGCCAGCCACTTCAGGCAATGGGACATTTTCCTTCGTTTTCTCCTTTCCTTTCAATGTTTCTTTCAAGGTAAAAGATATGATGGAGGCTGCGGTAAAGCAGACGGCGATCACCAGCATGACTGCCGTTAGCCCATAGGCATCAGCCAGTACTCCTGAGACGCCGATAGAGATGGCGCCAATCAACTCTCCAGTTCCCATAATGAGGGAATTTGCGGTAGCCATTACTGATCCAGGTACACTTTCCACCGGAATAATGCTTTGATAAATCGTGTTCAGTGCGAGAATCACTCCGCCGATCATCACGTATATTGCCAGGCTCATCCATGACTCCGGGTACAAAAAGAGCATAATTGGCGCACCTACTCCCAAGAAAGCGTACCCGATCATTGCCGGTTTCCTGCCCACTTTGTCCGAAGAAAAAGGGATGAACACCTGCCAGAAAATGGTGAGCAAGCCGAACATCGCCATAACTAACCCCATGTTAGTTACAGATAATAAACTGACCTGTGTCAGATACAAAGGTATAAACGAGTTGAATGTCCACATAGCCCCCATACAGCAAATGCTTAGCAGCACACAGATAAGGATATTTCTGTTTTTCAGCACGGAGAGAATCTGCTGGAAACTGACCGACTCACTGCCTGTCTGTTGCCCTGCAGTTGATGAAAGCTCGTCCTTAATGTATTTGAGCATTAATAAAGCGGTTACAAAACTTGGGAAGCTTACAAAGAAAAAGGACCATCTCCAACTGAACAGTTCTCCTAACTGGGTAACTACTACGGGCCCTATGGTTACTCCAATTACCGCACTCCCCGCATAGATAAGCCCCATATTCCTGCCCAGCTTTTTCGGCCGGGATACTGCAGCGAGCATCGAAATAGCAATCGGCAGAATGACCCCCTCGCTCGCTCCCAACAGAGTGCGAACAACCAATAAGTAGCCATATGAATTGGCAAACATGGTGATCAGAGCCAAAATGGAGGTAACCATCGTCGCCCAGAAGATGATCTGCTTTTTATGGCCGAGCCTATCTGATAATATGGCAAAGGTTGGAGCAGATAAAGCAAATCCAATGGTCTGCCACATGTTCACCTGGCCGATCTGCGTATTGGTCAAAGCAATATCTTCAATTATCAAGGGCATCAGCATCGATAAGGCCTGTCTATCCAAAAACAAAAATCCCCAGGCTAGAAAAAACAGCAGGACAAGCATGGACTCATACTTTGCTTCACTCGTTTTCAAATTCATTAACAGACCTACTTCCCATATTTGATTTTTATTTAGCTGCTCATGATACAGAATACCCGTCCGATGCAACCTTACATGTCCAGCACTTTAGAAAACGCTATCAAAAAATGTATTATACGCGGAAGATTCTGTGAATTTATGCCATAAACATCCCTTCCACCTTTACTAACAGCCCCTCCTTCCACCCTATATCATAGCCGTGATTTGCCCTGCTGTACTAAACAAACCACGGCTGGAAATAGCTAGCTTTACCTATTCCTTCAGATACTTCTTGAAAAATAATCCTTCAGCAGATTACTGAAACTCTCATGATGTTCAATCTGTGTCCAATGGCCGCATCTGCTGTACACATGCATTTGGACATTCGGCAAATGTGATAATAAATAATAGCTGGAATCTATGGAGCAAACACAGTCGTCCCGGCCATGAACCAGCATGACCTCCTGTTCAATACGCTCCAAGGCAGTAATAGGAACCGGAACGGCTGCTGTAGAGAAGATGGATGCATTGGAACGCTTGATTTCAGGGCGCATTGCCGTTTCATAGCGCATCTCCGTGACGGATTCGATTTCATCGGCCATACCCTTATAATCATGGACAAACCAACTTAGTATCTGACGCATTTTCTGTGGGGACGGCTCATTATAGAAGCCTTTTGCACGGGCCAATTCCGGGCTCAGTTTGGTATTTGGGGTGCCCCCCGGCCCCATCAATATCACCCGGTCGAATCTTTCCGGATGTTCAAGCAGCAGTTCCAGTGCTACGGAACAGCCCAAAGAATTTCCGACTACATGGGCTCTTTCCACCTTCAATTCATCCAGAAGCTCGATCATCTGGTCTACCCAGTAACGCATCCAACCTTGCCTATTTTCCGGCAGCGGATCCGGATGGCCGCTGTCGCCGAACCCGTATAGATCCGGTGCAAGACAGTCGTATTGGCCACTGCATTCTTCTAATTGGTATCTCCAGTTGGCATATGCCGTCACTCCTGGCCCCGACCCATGGAGGAATAGAACCGTTTCCGAATTTCCTTCCCCGGACCGGTTCACATATGTTTTGAAATTCTTTGTTTGAATGGTTTGCATTGTGTTGTTGGTCATATTATTTCCGCCTCCTTGTTTATAATTTTAGGAAGATTCCACCTACTAAATCTAGGTGAAAAATTACTCAAGTCTTATATAATTTCCAACAATTTTTACTAGTTGCTTAATTTTAATTATTCATGGCTGCTTCCTGCTCTTGCCTTCTCTTCATTAGTTCTGCCGCATTCTTGCCGGCGATCTTTCCGAATACGGATCCTGCCATCAATCCTGCACCACCAGGGTAGTTGAAATAAAACAAGCCGCCGACCAATTCTCCTGCCGCAAACAGGCCAGGTATCGAGTGATCCAGAAGATCCTGCACTTCCGCGGCTGTATTAATCTTCAGACCGCCATAGGTGAAGGTAATTCCGCAAGTGACCTGATATGCCTCGAACGGTCCTTCATCCAGCGTGTTTGCCCAGTTGGTCTTCTCTACTTCCAATCCTTCGGTACGGCGGCCGTCTTTCACATTCGGATGAAAAGGAATATCCTCCCGCACTGCTTGATTGTACTCTTCGACAGTCTTCAGGAAGGTCTGTTGATCAACTCCTACCAGTTTTTCTGCCAATTTTTCCAGTGTATCGGCTTTTACCTTCGTGACCTGTCTGCCCTTATATTCTTCACGAAGCAATCCAGTCACCTTTTGGTCGAATATCTGCCAGGCAAACTGACGAGGCTGTTCCAGGATTTTCTTGCCGTATTTGGCATACGTATAATTCCGGAAATCCGCTCCTTCATCCACAAATCGTTTTCCCTCTGCATTAACGATGATGCCGAATGGATAACTGAGCTTCTGAAAGCCTTCTGTAAAGTCCGGCACATTCATATCACCGCCGACCGAATGGGCCCCGGACCAGTTTCCTGTCGATCCTGCCCCTATCTCAAGGGCCATTCGAATACCGTCTCCTGTGTTATAGCGGCTTCCTCGGGTTTTTGCAATATCCCACCCCGGTCCGAGGTACCTGGTACGCATCTCTTTATTGGCATGGAAGCCGCCCGATGCAAGAATAACCGCCTTGGCATGTACCTCTGCCGTTTTGCCATTGTGTTTGAACACCACTCCATAGACCCCTTCATCGTCGTGCAGCAGTTCTGTTGCCATAGCATTGAACAGTACCTTCGTTCCATGTTCAACCGCTTCTTTATGAAGGATATCCACCAGTCCTTGTCCGCCGCCTACAGATTCAAGGATCATTCCTCCCCAAAATTTGAACATGCCATCAATTTTAAATGCCTGCCGCCCATATATAGGTACAAAACGAACCTTATGAGAATGCAGCCATTTCATCGTCTCCAGGCTCTCACTGGTCAGCAATGAAGCCAGTTCCGGATCAGTCCGATAATCCGTCAAACGACACATATCCTCAAAAAACTGTTCGTCCGGATAACTGCCAAAATCAGTCGTCTGCAATTCCTGTTCAGTCAGATCCGGCACAATTTCCTTTATATCGTCCACTCCATCATATGCAAAACGGATCGATCCATGGGTATGTGAGCTGTTCCCTCCCTTATATTTCTCAGGCGACTTTTCCAGAACCAGCACCCGGGCACCTTGCTCACTCGCAGAAATAGCGGCGGACATGGCTGCGTTACCGGCACCTACGATCACTACGTCTGTTTCCAAGTATTCTCGTTCACTCAAATGAAATCCCCTGCCTTTCCTGATTTTTATTTACTGGCTTGTGTCAGTGTGGGCAGCACGGTGCGTGCAATCTGATCTGCACAGGTTTGCAAGTCAGCCTGCATCCCCTTTTGGCTGCCCATTGCTAAACAGCTTCCTCGATTGTTAAAAAAACAGGAGGAACCCAGTCCTCCTGTTCATATGTTTTGCCTTACCGTACTGTTTCCGGTTCACTGACAATGTATTTAGCTGCTTCCTCTCCAGCAATCCTGCCGAAGACTACCCCACGTAGGACGGAGGTTCCGCCCGGATACTTGCCATGGTAAAGCCCTGTTATTTCTCCAGCTGCATACAGGCCGGGGATTGGATAATCATCCTGTGAAAGGACACGGCTCCGGTTATCCGTCGCAACACCTCCATAGGTGAATACATTGGAGCATTGGATTGGGTAGCAGATATATGGCCCCTTATCAATCGGGACAGCCCAGTTGGACTTTTCCGGTGACAGCCCTTTCGTACACTTACCGTCCAGGTTCTTCGGATCAAACTCACCCGGCTGGACTGCTGTATTATAGTCCTCTACTGTTTTCTTCAGCTGCTCCGGGGGAATATTGATTTTTTCGGCAAGCTCTTCAATCGTATCCGCCTCTATTGGCGGCTTCTCCGTTTGGATCGCATTTTCATAATCCTCTATATCAAACATCCTCTGGTCACTGATCATATACGCAACATGCTCTGGAAGATCAAATATTCTTCTAGCTACTGCTTCGTACTGCTCATCAATGGTGGATATCCCTTCATCAACAAAGCGGTTGCCGGATTGATCCACGAGAATGCCGTATGGATAGGTCATAACGGCAGCATCTCCACGGTTGCTGCGTGGGTCTGATGGCTCCGCATGGAAGGAATCGAGCTGCCCCGAGCTCTTCGCCCCAATATTGAATGCCATATGAATGCCTTCACCCTTGTTGAACATGCCGCCTGGTGCGATAGTAGGAAGCTTATAGGCTTCTTTTCCAAGGTATCTGGTGAGCATTTCTGCATTTCCTTGAAATCCGCCATTAGCAAGGATGATAGCCCTTGTCGTAACCTTTGTCGACCTTCCGTCTTCTCCGCGGATCCAGATTTCACTGACACTGCCGTCTTCCCCAATACCGAGCCGCCATGCGGTAGAATGGTAGGCAATCTGTACATCGAGCCGCTCTGCATGCTTGGAAAGCTGGTCGAGGATGGCCCTCCCACCGCCGACAGGCAAGAGGCGCGGCCTGTTGGCAGTCAAGAAGAGGGTCGGCAGATAATCAAATTCCACTCCTCTTTCCTTTATCCAAGAAATCGTTTCTCCTGCTTTCTCGCTGAGCGTGCGGATATAACTTTCATCACTGCGTCCTCCGGAAAACTCCATCATTTCTTCGACAAAGTTTTCGGCCACCTTCGTTTCATCCTCCATCCGCAGATAGGCTGCGGTATCACGAGAATTTCCTCCTCTTGTTTCATAGCCGGAGCGTTCTAGGACCACCACACGCAATGGCCTGCCGAGATCCTTTGCCTGTTCAGCTGCTGCCAATGCAGCAGCGGTTCCGGCCACACCGCATCCCACTACAACTATATCGAAATCCATCTCCTCGGTATTTTTTGCCATGATAATCCTCCTTATTTAACAGATGTCGTTTCTTTCGAGCCATCTTTTGTCCAGGATTTTTCTTCGCCCGGCTCTGGTATCCAGCTGTCTGCTTTCACACCGGTTTCTTTCACCAACTTTTCGAATTCCTTTGGATTCTGATCGATAGCCGGGAATGTGCTATAGTGCATCGGCACATAATGCTTCGGCTGCACCATGGAGACGGCCCGGGCAGCATCACGAGGCCCCATGGTGAAACGGTCCCCGATCGGCAGCATCAATAAAGTAGGCTGATAGATTTCCCCATAGAGTTCCAAATCCTTATGAAGTGCCGTATCCCCCACATTCATGATGGTGACGCCACCGCTGCGGATGATGAGACCGCCCGGCGCCCCGCTGTCCGCACTATGGAACGCATGGAAAAGGGTCACTTTCAAGTCTTCCTCCAATCCTACTGTTCCTCCCATGTTGATGCGGATAAAGGACTCTCCGCTCACTCCGTGGTCCTGCACGAACCGTTTCTCCACTTCCGGCTGTGCCACTACCTTGGCCCCTTTCTTAATCAGCTCCGGAACGTCTTTCACATGATCCCAATGGTCATGGGTGATCAAGACATAATCGGCCTCGACCTCCTCCACATCGCCGGGGTTCTTTGGATTGTCCGTATACCATGGATCGATGACCAGTTTCTTTCCTTTTGCGGTTTCCAATTCCCAGGAGGAATGTCCCATCCACCTTGTTTTAAGATAATTTTCTGCCATTGTTTATTCCTCTCCTTTACATGTTTTTCCTTTATTACCAGGCACTCCATCCACCGTCTATCAGCAGAAGCTGGCCGGTCATATAGTCAGATGCCTGTGATGCCAGAAACAGTACAACCCCTTTGATTTCTTCCGGCTTGCCCAGCCGTCCAAGCAGGGTCCGTTCCGCCATGGATTCCAGACGGCCAGGCTGATCCGCCAGCGGCTGCGTCATATTGGTCGGGTAAAAGACACCCGGAGCGATACAATTCACCTGGATATTATTTTTGCCCCATTCGGAGGCCAGGCCGCGGGTAAGGTTGACTACCCCCGATTTGGACGCATAGTAGGCGGGTTCCGGCAGCGGTCCGACCAGGTTGGAATACAGGGAAGAAACATTGATGATCTTCCCGGAATTCTGCCCGAGCATCTCCCTGCCGACCCGCCGTGCCACCAGCCATGATCCAGTCAGATTGACATCGATGATCCGCTGCCATTCCTCCAGACTTGTATCGACAGTAGGCTTACGCAGCATGGCACCTGCATTATTATGCAGAATGTCGATGTTTCCATAAGTATCCACGACAGTACGGACCGCTTGATCCACGCTGTCCTCGCTGGTGACATCAATGGGAACAGTGATTGCTTCCCCGCCGGTTTCCTGAATGGCTTTCATTGTTTGATGGAGATCCTCTTCCCGGGAAGGCAGGTCAGCCACCGCCATCTTACATCCAGCTTCTGCCAATGCCATGGCGGACTGGGCACCAAGCCCTCCCATTCCTGCACCGGTGATAAAAGCCGTTTTACCGGACAAATCGAATAATGATGACATCCTATTTCCTCCCGACATATTTCCTAGCGTTAGCGGAATTTATTTTCCTGCTTCCGAAAGATTCTTCAGTGTTTCCCTCACGGCCAGGCCCTTATCTTTTTCAACCCCTGGACTGCCGTCAAAGCCGTACATTTCCCGAAGCCTATCCACCGCTTCAGCGGGCGGTTTGGCATTGAAATATCCTTTCCGGGTCATATAGACGCCGGAGTTTTGTTGTAAATCGACAAGGGATTCACACATTTTGATGCCGGATGCAAAGGAATCCACAATCGGCACCTCGCCGATCCGGGAAATGCCATGGGTTGCAAGGAAGACGTTCATTGGGCCTTCCCCCGGTACAATTACATCTGCGCCTTCAGAAATAGCTTGTTCTGCAGACTTTTTAAATGATGCGATGATTGGCTCTGGATCCTCAAATCCGGCAAGAACGTCATCAAATTCGGATTCTAAGGGAACAATCGGTCCGAGTTTATCGCCCAGTCCGTAACGGGTGGCATTTTCACGCAGTTCATCGGCCAATGGACGGAGGAAATTGACTACACCGATTTTATCTCCTAGCATGGAGGCCATATGGAAGGAAGCCTGCCCATAGCCAACCACCGGAATGTCCACAAGGGTTCGTGCTTCCAGCAGCCCCACGTCCGGAATAGTGGCAATGAACATGGCATTATACCCTGCTTTTTCGGCAATAAGTGCTGCCCTGACAAATTGTTCTTTATGCAGATTCTGGAGATAGGAATGTGTAATAAAATGACCCGGGTAATGGGTCGGATACGTTTCTTCGTCCATTCCGTGCATGACCACCTCGACATCGGGGCGTGCGACCTTATCAATATGATGCAGGATGGCATCGCGGTATGCCGGCACACGGTCAATGGTGGTTAAGCTCTGATGCCAAATTTTCATTAAATACACCTCCTGGATAATGCTTTATAATTTAAGTTATTGTTTGCTGGAACTTGCCTAATGCGCTTTTTACTGCTACACGCCCGAAAATAGCCGCCTTGCCAAGAGAGCTTCCGGTCATATATCCTGCACCATGAAACCCGCCGGCAATCTCACCAGCTGCATACAGCCCGGAAATCGGTTCGTCATACGGGTTCAACACTTCGGCTTTTGTACTGACGGATAAGCCGGCGTAAGTAGCAAGCATAGCCACCTTTGTTTCAAACGCATAGAATGGGGCAGTGCGAATAGGAGTCGGCTTTCCAAAATGGTGGGTGAGCGTATGGCGGCCGAATTCATCCTCGCCATTCTGGACCCCTTCATTGTATTCAGCAACCGTGCGCCGCAAAGCATCAGGGGATACATCGATCTGTTCAGCCAACTTTTGCAGGCTTTCCGCTTTCTTGATCAGCCCTTTCCTCAGCAGCCTCTCGAAATCATAAAGCTTGTCCCCGGGAACACTTTGATCCATCACCGTCTGATCCCATATTTGATATGTCGAGTTCTCTTTCTCCCGCAATGCAGCATTTCCGAGGAGCTTATAGGAGAGGGATTCATTGACGAAACGCTTTCCTCTTCTATTGATAATAATTGCTCCTTTATAGAACGCGAGAGCCTGGGATTTCTCCGGCCCTTCGGCTGTTGGATGAAATCCATATGTACCGCTCAAATATGGAATATCCTTCATCCAGGCTCCATGCTCACATGCCATCCGGATGCCTTCCCCTTTATTGCCAGGACCACCGATTCGGATGGTCCGCTTCAGATGTGGCGCAAAATGCCCAAGCAGCTCCTTGCTCTGGGAAAAACCACCGCTAGTAAGGACAATTCTTTTCGCTGCATTGGCCGTCTTCCTCCGCCCTCCTTGTTCGTAGAAGACCTGTTCGACATGGCCACGAGCACTTCTCCCCAGCCTGATCACCGGGGAATCGACAGCTATTGTTACATTCGGCATCGATACTGCGTGGTCATAGAACGCCTGTATTGCCTGGTTGGAATCAATGGTATGCCCCCTTGGCACACTATGTCCGCTCACAGCTTGGATGGAGAGGAATTCAACGCCGTGTTCCACCAGCCAGTTATAGGTATCAAGCTGCAATTCTCCGTAGGCTGCAACAAGCTTCTCGTCGTTTGCTCTTCCCCCCACTTCCAACATATCGTCGACTAACATCTCTGCAGTGTCTTCCATTCCCTGTTCCTTCTGCATAGCTGTACCGGCAAAAGCCATATACCTGCCACTGAGAACGGAGCTGCCGCCAACTTTCCCCTCCTTTTCTAAGAGGAGAACTTCAGCACCCTGTTCGCCCGCTTCCACTGCGGCACAAAGACCAGCCAAACCTCCTCCCACAATCACCAGCTCATAATCATCCATCCACTTCACATCCTTCACCTTTGTTTGGAACCGGTTTCATTTAAATGAATATTTTTCTCTGATTGGATGGTCACGCTTCGATGGTCAGTTGGTTCTCCTCTTTGTCCTGTACCGTATCCCCCCAATATGTGTTACCTACACTGCGTTCCTCCTCTGTCCATACAATCGGCTCCCAATCCGGTTCAAAAATCAAATAGCCGCCGCTGAACAATTCCACCCGGCATCCACTGCCCGGATCCATAACATATAGATACAGTGCTTGGGATATTCCATGTTTTCCAGGCCCAATGAACTTAATTCCTTGTTCGCTCAAGATATCAGCTGCCCTTAACAGGTCCTGCGAGTCGTCCAGCCAATAGGAAATATGGTGGAACTGATTAGGAGTGGCAGCATTCGGCCGTGGACTCAAGGCAATATCGTGTACAAGATTTGTAACGCTCATCCAAGCAGCTTTCATTGGTTCATCTTTGCCGCTCACATATTCACGCAGCTTGAATCCCAGTTGATTGGCCAAATAGTCATGAATCTCGGAAATATCCATGGAGGTAGCTATGTTGACATGATCAATCCTTCGTGGAGAAATCCCTTTCCTCCAGGATTTATATCGCTGGTTCTTTAAAATGGACCGCTTATCTTCCTCTGCCAGAGGTTTATCCATATCATAGTAGATCTCAAAGGCATGCTGGCTTGGCAGTTTGAAACGGATTGCTTCTCCCTGGCCTGTTTCCTCCCCTGCCTTTACCCATTCCACCTCGTTCCCCGCTTTCTCAAGCAGCAGTGCAAACCCTTGTACATCTTCTGGCCGCTTCGCTTTCCATCCTATATGATCTACCTTCGCCTTCTCTCCCGCTTTCAAGGAAAACGTATGATGCTCAAAGTCTCCCCAAGCTCTCATATAAATGGTATCGTCCTTTTCTTCTGTCACTTCCAAGCCGATGACATCGCGGAAAAACCAAAGGGATTTATCCAAGTCCGGGGTAACCAACGCAACATGTCCTAATTTAGCAATCTCTGGTAAAGTCATCTGTTGACCTCCTCTTTCATCTATTACTATCAAAAATTATCTTACTTAAAGTTTAGAAAATTTGTTATTCCCTTTCTAGAGTAAAAAATATTCAACTTCTTCTTCTTTTTAAGAGATTTTTATTGGTAGGTGAGTAGATGTATCGGCAGTACGTGCAGGGTATCAGCAGGTGCATGAGTTTATCTCCAGCACGTGCTGGCTATCGCCTGGTACGCGACCTTTATCGGCAGCCTCTTACCAATCGGCAATAAGCAGTTTGCCGTACACACAAAAAAAGAATGCGCGATGCATTCTTTTTTTAGGGTCTGTTCTATTATCCTGTTATTTTTCAAACGCAGCATGAACTGTTCCAAGTCCTAAAAATTCAGCCTTGAATTCATCCCCGCCTTCTACATCTACTGCCTTGGAAAGGGCGCCCGCTAGGATTTTTTCTCCTGCTTTAAGAGAGATATCATATTCACCGACAGCATTGGCAAGCCATGCTACCGCAGAAATAGGATTCCCCATGACAGCAGCCCCTGTGGCCTCGTCCAGGAATTCTCCATTTCGATATACCTTCATCTCTACATTCGGCAAATCAATAGTATCCAGCGAACGGGTTCCTTCTCCAAAAATGGCGCCTGCTGATGAGCCATTATCCGCAACTGTATCCTCAAACTTGATTTTCCAATCGCTGATCCGGCTGTCAATAATCTCGATTGCCGGAACTACATGGGAAGTTGCATTGATGACATCTTCAGCAGTCACCCCGGGGCCCTTCAAATCTTTATTTAATACGAAGGCTATCTCAAACTCCACCCTAGGCTTAATGTAGGGGTCTAGGGAGATAACGGAATTATTCTCATGCACCATATCATCCAGCAGATGGCCATAATCAGGCTGGTCCACATTCAACATCTCCTGCATGGCTTTACTAGTAAGGCCGATTTTCTTCCCTACAATTGCTGCCCCCTTGGCCTTTCTCTCTCGTACATAGCCTAGTTGGATCTGGTATGCTTCTTGAACGGAAATTCCTCTTGAGGAAAAATGAAATGCTTCTATGGGTTTCTTGGTTCTTTCCGCTTCCACTAAAGAGGAAACGGCATCATCAATGGTTACTGGCATGTTTGCACCAACTTTCCGTTAAATTTACGAATATGCGTAGACGGCCCCTTCACGCACCTGATGGCGTAGTGTAACAGAGACCTCGTCACCGACCTGGCAGCGCACTTCACTGTCTGCCGGAAAATAGATGCGGTTTTGCAAATGCTCTACACATACGTTTGTCATGATAATATCGTCTTTCGTTTTTACAGTAGCCGTATAGCATCCTGGTGCGGGAAGCATGTAGCAGGAAAATGCCTCGAGGGAGTCGCCATTCCATTGGCCTTTGACTTCATACAGCCTTCCAACCAACTGTGGCAGTTCCTCGACATTCCCTTCGGCGATCAACTCGCGAATCCAAGTCGAACTGATTTTCCTTCCCCGATATTCCACTTTTCCAACCTTTGTCGTCCCTATCCGGCCACCGGCATCTTCTTCCAGGCGGTCAATATTGCCTGCTCCTTTAAAACCGTAGGAAAAATCATAACCTGCAACAGCATGGATCGTGCCGAACTGAAGAAGATATTGATTGACATAATCCTCCGGAGAGAGGGAGGCGAACGATTTATTGAATGATACAATATAAAACCGGTCGACCCCTAGTGATCGGAGCACTTGCGCTTTCTCCTCCAATGGCATGAGGTAGTCAAATGCAACGTCTCCATTGGACAGCACCGTCTTCGGATGCGGGAAGAAGCTCATAACTGCCAGGGATGCTCCCAGTTCTTCCGCTTTCCTGCCTGCCGTTTTTATCACTTCCTGATGTCCCTTATGAATACCGTCAAAAAAACCTAATGCAATCACATTCCTGTCGGATTGCCGTTGCCAGTATTCAAGATTTTGTTCATTCAACATAATCGTTTCCATTTTTTGCACTCCCTCCGGTCAGACTATTTCTTATACAGAAGTTTCTACTTGCTGTTCCTCCAGCCGACGATATTTGCCACAGGAGAAGATAAGCGGCTCTCCCTCTTCCAATTTGACATCGGTAACTCTTCCCATGAACAGTGTGTGATCACCTTCCACATGCTCTCCTGAAACCTCACAAGATATCTGGGCCAAAGCATTTGGCACGACCGGGACACCGTCCAATCTATCAAACTTGAATTCCTGGTCATATTCGATCTGCCCGGCAAAAATCATGGATTCCTTTTGCTGTTCAGCAGACAGGACATTCACCGAGAATGTTTGACTCTGTTTGATTCTTTCCAGCATGGAGGCATCCTCCTTGATGGAGATGACAACCAGTTTCGGATCCAAGGAAACGGACATAAATGCATTTGCCGTCATCCCATGAACCTTTCCCTCAACCTCTGTTGCGATGACATTGACACCTGTTGCGAATTTCCCCATTGCATTACGGAACTGACGATCTTCCATTGTTGAATTCCTCCTTCATATTTTATAAAATCCTAGTCTCCCACTTCCACTGGAAAGCGCTAACATTTTTGACTTATAAAAATGTTTCGCCTTCTTCATTTACAAGTTTGATGAAGTAACTTAAATATTTATAAAACTTAAACTTTATTGCTTATTTTCTATTCTACGTAGTTGCCCTCCGCATTTCTAGAACAAAAAGTGTTGTTTTCTCGGATATTTTCGTTAATATTTACTAGTTTTACTACCGAATAGCAGAAAAACAGGTCCATTACAGCTCGATTTCGTCCAAAGCGATCAGAGAATCCAGGATTAAAAGCAGTTGGTAGCTTTGTGCTGGATTACGAAGATCCTTGCCTATCAGCTTTTCTATCTTGTTCTTTCTATACGTCAATCCGCTCATCGACAGGGCAAGGTCGTCCATGGTTTGCTGGAGGTTTCCTCCATTGGAGAGGAATACATACAATGTCCTGGTCAATTCATTATTCTTCTCTTTGTCCGCTTCAAACAACGGCCCCAGTTCCTTATCTGCCAGTTCTTTAATAATGCTGGTATTCTTGGAGTTGATGAGTACGCCAAGAATGCCCAGGTCTTCATAATCGGCAATTTTCGTTTTCTCGGATCTCCTCAACGCAATGAGCGCTTTTTCTCGGCTTTCCTCTATTTTCTCAATATCTGTCGCCCTATCACTGACAGCAATCCTGCAAGAAAAAGCAGGAAGAGCATGCTCCATATGCTGATGCAGTTTTTCCAAGAGCTTCCATACATCCTCTTTTTTGCTCGATTCAGCCGGAATGTACATAGTGATGCTGTTTTCGTAAAACCCGGTCAATGCTTTATAGCCCTGTATGTCCAGGTATTTCGAGATTGTCTCTACTACTCGTTCGTGAAGACCCTTCTTATTAACCTCCACAACAGCAATATAGTACGGTTGGTCAAAATCAAAATTCATATACCGGCCGCGGCTGAGGATCTCTTCCCTGCTTGAATAATCTCCCATTAGCATTTGTTCCAGCAAATTCCCTTTCATCTTTTCCAAGGCTTCAAAGCTGGTTTTTTCATTCAAAAGGATCAAGGAGGCAGCATTAGCCATTCTTTCAATAAAGGGCACGTCCTGTTGTGGATCACGGCTCTTTCCGGCCGGGTACACAAATGTACAATAACCCACCACTTTTTTTTGGAGAAAAATAGGATTGACCAGGCGTACATGGTCCGGCATTTTCAGTTGGACAGCCTTCCTGAAACGAGGCAGCTCCTGTCCTCTTTTCCTGTTTTCCAGTTCCTCCTGCAGTTCTTCATGGAAGCTCGCAAACTCTTCTTCGCGGAGGCCGGAATAAGAGATATTCTCAAAGCCAAGGTCCTCTATAGTAACGGGGACATGGAGAGAATCATGGACACTGTTGGCTATCTCTTTCAGATTGCTCCCATTGGAAACACTCTCTGTCAGCCGCTTATGGAAATCTGCAATCATGTCAATATAATTACGTTCCTTCAGCAGCTGTTCATACGTATACTCCAGCTCTTCTACAATCGGCTTCTCCTCATAGTACTTCTGCTCCTGCTGTGTCTCTGCATCCCAATCTTCAAGGAGCTTCGTTTCATATATGCATTCCTTGTCTCCCCTTCCAACACAGCTCGTTTCCACCACTAGGATCTTCTCCTTGGTGACGGTGGACATATAACCATTAGCATATCCGGTCAATGTATGGCAGACAGGAGACTTGGAGATTCCATGATGCTTTATATGCTCTTTTGCTTCAAAGGAATCGATCCACTTGCCAATTCCTTGAAAGGATTTGATATCTTCATTCTCCTCCCTCTCAATCATCCGTTCCGACTGGATATCACCGACATGCCCGGTATTTAAATGGAGAAGGGAGGCCTGCCTCAAGAGAAAATCGAGGGAATCATCCAACTTCATTGCTTCTTCTGCATCCCGTGCTCCTAGCCTCCAGCCATAGCGGAGCAGAAAGCCTTTCACCCGGTCCACTCCCAAGTTGTCGATTAATTCCCGCCGCAGCAGACCAAAAGCCTCTGTGGTGGATAAGATATCCTTGGTATCCTCTTCCCGTTGGACATTGTTTTCTTCTATAGAAACCGAATCCATCCTTTTTGAAACCATTCTATCATCCTCCAAGCCTGTTAAAAATATTATCTGATCGAGTCGACTGAAGAGTAAAAACAGGGTTGTGTTTCGGGGGCGTTGTGCAGAAGAAGCAGAAATGGAATAGCAGGAGCCTGCCACCAATTCAGCGGTCCGCCTCCTGCTATGCCTATTTCATTTCAAATGGCTATGCCTTGATTGTCGGGTTATTCTCCAATTTATTATCCATCTGGACACCCCAGACGGTAAACCCTACATCCATTTCATCGATGGTCCATTCAATTGGCTCCCAGTCTGGTTCAAAAATCAGATAGCCTCCCGTGAATAGCTCCACGCGCAAGCCGCTGCCCGGGTCCATCACGTAGATATACATGGCCTGAGAGATCCCGTGTTTGCCTGGACCGGCAAACTTAATGCCATTCTCAGATAGGATATCCGCAGCCCTGAGTAGATCCCGACTGTCGTCCAGCCAATAGGACATATGATGGATCTGGTTTGGAGTCGGTGACTGTGGATCATGACTCACCGCAATATCATGCACAAGGTTGGTGACACTCATCCATGCTCCTACCAGCGATTCATCCGGCGCCTTTACATACTCGCGCATTTTGAAACCGAGTTTATTGGCCAGAAAGTCGGTGATTACTCTTGCATCTGCAGACGTAAGGATATTTACATGATCGATTCTTCTCGGTGAAACGCCCTTGCGCCAGGACTGGTATGTCTGGTTTTTCAGGATAGATTTCCGAGGTTCATCTGCCGGTGTCTTTTCCATCTCAAAGTAGATTTCAAACGTATGCTCACTTGGCAGTTGAAAACGGATAGCCATTCCCTGGCCTGCCTCTTCCCCTGGCTCCACCCACTCTACAGCCGTTCCGGTTTCACCAAGCAGTTCAGCAAACAATGCCACATCTTCCGGCCGCTTAGCTTTCCAGCCGATATGGTCCACACGCGGCTCGTTTCCTTTTTTCAGAGAAAGTGTGTGATGTTCGAAATCTCCCCATGCACGCAGATAGACGACGCCATCCTTTGTCTCCGTTTCTTCCAGTCCAATGACCTCTTTGAAGAACCAAAGGGACTTTTCCATGTCCGTAGTCTCCAAGGCAACATGACCAAGCTTTGCAATTTCAGGTATATTCATCCTAATTCCTCCTATAAAGCGCTTTCAAAAACGCTGATTTAATTTATATCTTGATAAACATAAGGGACACTAGATAAATTTTTCTTTGGCTTGTCATATCTTAGAGGAAATACGTGTTTGGTTCCTGGTCACATAAAACCC
Organism: Virgibacillus sediminis; assembly: GCF_042643265.1. Lineage (NCBI taxonomy): Bacteria > Bacillati > Bacillota > Bacilli > Caryophanales > Bacillaceae > Virgibacillus > Virgibacillus sediminis. Next base: position 119,267 of record NZ_JBHRRZ010000038.1, read on the forward strand.
TGCCATAGGTTTCAATGAGGCTCGAAGGTGTGATAAAGCCATGGAGGTGTAGAGCCATATAATCTCTGTAGACACGTTGCAGCGGATTTTTGTTATAGGCGAAAACCGATCCTGCCCCGGCTACCAGTTCATCGATTGCCTCTTTGCAGAGCTTATTCACATAACCGAAATCTGCTTTTACCTTGACGACATCCTTCTGTCCCATTTCTTTGCCGCTTTCTGCAAAGGAATCCAACATGTCTGCCGCCCGGTGCAAATGAAGTTCGGCAGAGTCTATTTTCAACTGGGCAGTAGCAATCTGGAAGTGGGTAACCGCGGCCTCTGACTGTTTATCATAGAATGTATTGCCGATCCCGGCTTTTCTTACTCTTTCCATATGGATGTCCATCGCTGCTTTGGCCATGCCCAGTGCCGGCACCACAATGGAGAGTGTCAGTGCTGGGACGAATGGCGTACGATAGACAGGGACATCTTTTAATTCGGGTGCTGTATAATGCCCTTTACTTGCCAGACGGTCAAGGGAAACGCGATGTTCAGGTACGAATACATTTTCCAGACGGACACTATTGCTGCCGGATCCCTTCAGGCCCATCACATTCCAATCATCCAAAATGGTCGCATCCTTGCTTGGTACGATGATGATGGCCATTTCCTTTCCACCATTACCATCATCAACTGGTACACCGAAATACAGCCAGTCGGCATGGAGGCAGCCGGAGACGAATGGCCACTGTGCTTCCTTGATGAAATAGCCGCCATCCACCTGTTCAATTTCAATTTTGATCGGTTTGAAGTTCCCGGCAAGTATGGGGTTGTCTTTGGTGAAAATTTCATCCAGTGCTTGTTTGCCAAAAGCATACGATGCCATGAAACTTCTGATATTAGTAAGCGAAACAAACCATGCAGTTGATCCGCAGCCCCGGCCGATTTCAGTTGTCACATCAACAAATGTCCGCATATTTTCCTGGTAGCCACCATAGATTTTCGGCTGGAACAGCTTGATGATTCCTTCATTGGTTAGTTCTTCCAATGTGGCTTCCGGCATTTTTCCTATTGTTTCGGTTTCCTCCGCCCTCTCTCTCAAGTTTGGTATAAGCGAGCTTGCCCGACTGACGAGTTCCTCTCTTGTTACTAATGTCTCCTGGCTCAAATATAAAACCTCCCATATTATTTAGGTAGAATAAATATTTTCCAACGACCCTTTCACAAATTCTGCCACCCTGCCCATATGCTTCTCCATCATTTTTGTTGCCATATCTACGTCCCTGTCTTTCAATGTCTGTAGGATCATCCAATGCTCGGTCTGTGATCTCCGCCGTACTTCTTCCAGAAATAACTCGGTTGGAGTTGTTACGTAATTCAGGTAATCCCATAGTTGCTTCGTCATTTGGATCATGTACTCAAGGCCGGATGAATAGATGATGGCGGAATGGAAATCGACATTCAATTGGGCGTATTGATCACTGGTCAGCTCGGGGTTGTCCATTACCTCCAGGAGCTCTTCCAGTTCCCGAATCTTTTCCTCACTGATTTTAGAAGCACCGATCCCTGTCATATAAGCATCCAGTCTGACACAGACAAGCAGCCGTTCATAAACTTCCTGTGCATCCGGCCGTTTCACAAATACGCCAACCTGCGGGATGATATTCAAGAACCCCTCATATTCCAACTGGCGAAGCGCTTTATTTACTGGTGTCCGGCTGAGGCTCAACTCATCCATTATTTGGTTGACATTGATGGCACTATCCGTTTTCCATTCCCCATTCAAAATCTGCTGTTTAATGTACTTATAAGCAATATCTTTCTTCATTGCTGCACCTTCTCTCCATTTGTGTTCATCCTATTATTCTATCAAATGGAGGGGAACCAAGGGAGCAATGTCTACAGCTCCCCGGTAAAGAAGTCCTTGGCAAGCTTGATGAACCGGTCTTTCTGTTCCACTTGAGCCCAATGGCCGCAACGCTTGAACACATGCAGCTGGGAATTCTCCAAGTAGTCCAGCATATATAGGCTGCTTTCTAATGGAACGAACCGGTCTTCCTTGCCATGGATCATCAAAAATTCATGATCCATCTTTTTAAAGGCTGAAGGCGGTACGGCCAAGTCAGCGAGTGTCGCACCGGTGAAAGTAGCTTCATAGGAGCGCCGTACTTCCGGCTGCATAAACAGTTCCAGCCGTTCCTCCACTATTCCCTTCAAATCGCCCTCCAAGGCACTTTCATCATATAGGAACCAGCTCAGCAGGTTCTCAAATGCCTTTGGATTCGGATCCTTGTGGAAATTCTGCAGTTTCATCAATTCAGGAGTCGGCTCGAAATATCCGCCGCCTGCTCCCATAAGGATGACCTTGCCAAATCTCTCTGGAGCATGCATGAGCAGATGCAGGGAAATGACTCCTCCAAGGGAATTGCCGACTAAATTGGCCTTCTCAATCTCCATCTCATCCATTAAATTGATTATTTGGTCGACACGCTCGCGCAGCCATACAACTCCATTGGTCGGTGGATTTTCTGGATGTTCTGTACGGCCAAACCCGAACATATCCGGTGCTACTACATGGAAGTTAGCTGTAAACTCCGGCAGGACTTTCTGCCAGTTGCTTTTACCGCTCACTCCCGGTCCACTGCCATGCAAGAATAAAAGTGTCTCGGTCTCAGCCCCCCTCTTTCCTCCTTCCATGACAAAGGTTTTATACTCACCTGTCTGGATCATCCTTGTCTCGATACTTTCTGTCTTAACTGCCATATATACCTTCCTCTCCTAGATAGAATCCATTATTGCTTTTTTGCCTTTCTGCTAGTTGTATTTTTCGCACTGGGTTTTTCGACTCACTAACACCCCCTGCTTAAATTTTAGTTTCCATTACTAAAATTTCAGTTAACGGAAAAACAAGGAATTAAGCCATAGTTTTACGTTTGTAAACGTTTTCTAATTACTAACTGTAATTTTAGTTAGTATTTTGGGAATTGTCAATAACTTTATCGCAATTATATATTTTAATTTAAAAAAGCTGTGTACCGATTGGTAACTTTCTCGTAGGAGATACAGGAATTGCGCGGAGATGGCGGTGGACATTGCAATCTTCGGCTAGTAATAGAATAAGGATTAATCATTATTTCCAACTCAAAGAGTAGTAGTAAAAAATACTAGGGGGGATACCCGCTGGGAGAATATGCTTCGTATTTCCGCAGCGGCAATATCCACTAAACAAGGCTTCTAGCAGGCAACATTTCGTCCCAGCTTCAAATAAAAATAGCTGCTGGGAATGCTCCCAACAGCTATTTTCCATTGCTATTCTGTTATGATTGCAAGACATTTTTCAATTGCCCCAGCCCTTCTATCTCCACCACAACCTCATCGCCGGCACGCAGCCAATTTCTCCTCTCCTCTTCATACCCAAGGATTACCCCCTCAGGCGTCCCTGTTAAAATAACATCACCTGGTTCAAGGGTCATATGACGAGAAATGAAGCTGACAATTTCCTCACAGTTGAAGATCATATCACTTGTATTGGACTGCTGGCGGACTTCGCCATTCACTTTACAGCTTATATCCAATGCATTCGCATCCTGTATCTCATCATGCGTGACAAGATACGGGCCCAAAGGGCAGAAGCCATCCAGATTCTTGCCGAGCAGCCATTGATTGGTGAGAAACTGCAAATCTCTTGCGGATAAATCATTCGCCGCACTATAACCAAAAATATAGTCCTTTGCTTCTTCTGTGGCCACATTCTTTGCTTTCTTACCGATCACTAATGCCAGTTCGGCTTCATAATCAATTTCCCTGGCATGGGCCGGAATAGTGATGGCCTCTCCCGTCCCGGCCAAGGTATTATGATATTTATTGAACAGCACTGGCAATTTCGGTGCAGCCATGCCGGACTCCTCTGCATGCTTTTGATAATTCAGCCCGACACAGATTATTTTTCCAGGCTTGTCTACACAAGGACCCATCGTTATTGAAGACTCGTCCAGATAGGCAGGGCTACTGTTCTCTTTTTCCTCAATAAATCCTGTTAATTCCATCCAATTCGCTTCATTGGAATGCAGTTGGACCAACTCATTGATATTAGAAACGACCCCTGAAATATCCAATAAGCCATTGACGGTTTTTACCCCTGGTTTAAGGGTGCTGCCCTCATAATATGTAAAGAACTTCAAATCTATCACCTTCTCTTTCGTCAAAATACCGAACCTATGGAGAATAGCCTGCCATTGCCACACCCTCCATAGGTCTGGCTCTTTTAAATCTGGTTTTAGTGATAAATCTTTAGGGGCTTTTCCCCTTACCGAGCAAATTATCTTCGTACTCTCCTATGATCGCATGCGAGCATCTTCATCAGGTGTGTTAATGGCGATATTTAATTATACCACCAATTCGAATTATTTACCGAATAATCTGTTTACTATTTTTCTATTTGCGGTAAGACGGTCTTTGAAATTCGTTCATCTAAATTTTCGTATTCATAGTAGTGGATCGTTTCATAAAGTTCCTCGCGTGTCTGCATGTCATCCAACATCTCCTTCTGGCTGCCAGTGGTAAAGATTTCTTTAAACACTTTTTCATATGCTTTGGCGGCAACTCTTAGCGATGTAACTGGATAGATCACCATCTGATAGCCGAATCTCTCAAACTCCTCTGCCGTATAATAAGGGGTACGGCCGAATTCCGTCATATTGGCGAGCAGCGGAACATCCACCAGCCGGCTCATTTCCTCGAAATCTTCTTGCTTTGAAAAGGCCTCGGTAAAGATAGCGTCTGCGCCAGCTTCCACGTATGTGTGAATTCGTTTGATTGTCTCCTCTTTTCCCTCAACAGACAATGCATCCGTCCTAGCCACTATTACCATTGTAGGGGCGATTTCCTTGATGATTTTAATCTTCTGAGCCATTTCTTCCGGGCTGATCAATTTTTTGCCGTTAAGATGGCCGCATTTCTTCGGAAGATCCTGGTCTTCGATCTGCACAGCTGCAACTCGGGCTTCCATCATTTCCTTGACGGTTCTTGCTACATTCAACACCCCGCCATAACCTGTATCTATATCCACAAGCAGCGGCAGATTTGCTGCCCGTACAATCTCACGGGCTCTGTCAGCAACCTCATCGGAATAAATGATTCCCAAGTCCGGCATGCCACGGCTCGCTGTATAGGCTGCACCGGAGAGATATAGGGCTTCGAACCCTACCTTTCTTGCCACTAGGGCGGCCATGCCATCATGTGCTCCAGGGATTTTCATGATGGAGGGAGCTTTCATCAGTCTAATAAACTGCTTTGCCAATTCTTCTTGACTCGATTCGTTTGTTACCATCCACGACATCTTTTTTTCCTCCTTTAACAGGCCTTCTATTTCCGACCAGCTCATTAAGTATAATTGTATACATATTATGTATATCATAATGCAAACGTTTTAACGTTGTCAATAGAATATTCTGTATTCTATCGACATTTCAATTGAGATTGGGACAAAAGTGTTTTATCCAATAATAAATCCGAACTTAACTATAAAGTTTTGATTAGGGGATATAAACCGCTCTGGAAATTTAGATTATTGTTCGCCTTTAGAGTTCAACGATTAGATATGTCTCAACCTCTTTCAACTAAAAAAATCAGCCTACCCTAAAGTAAGCTGATTGCTAGTGATTTTCTTGATCTGAAATATGCTCCTCGATGGAGTGGATGGCCGCCTTCAGACTTTTATCTATATGCTCTTTCATCAGCTCCTCCGCCCTGTCCGCATTGCGAGAAGCAACAGCTTCATACATCTCCCTATGCTCCTTAGCGGCCTCCCTGCTACGGTTCCGGTCATTGGCTGGTCCAAGCCTGCGGTATCTAGAGATATGGTCGTTGATCTGATTCAGCATTTTGACGGCTGTTCTATTTTTGCTTATTTCATATAGATGATTATGGAATTGGCTTCCAAATGACACGACATCTTTCCATCGGTCGGCCTCCGAGGCTTCGGTGATCAACTGTGTATACCGTTCTAATGCCTCTAAATCTTCCTGTCCCGCTTTTAAAGTTGACTCCCTAATGATCAGACCTTCCAGGAGGCTTCTGACGGTAAATAGCTCCTTTACTTCTACTATAGAAACGGGAGCCACCTTCAACCTCCCATTGGGAAGCCTGATAATCAATTCCTCAATTTCAAGCCTTTGCAAAGCTTCCCTGATCGGCGTCCTGCTTATGTCCAGTTCAGAAGCAAGGCTCCCCTCGTTAATTGCCTGTTCAGGCTCAAGGGTACCTTCAATGATTTGTTTCTTTATCTCAGAATATACAAAGTCCTTCGTAGAAAGTCTTCTATTCATGAATGGAGCCATATCTATAAATCTCCTTTTTCAATTGGTTCAACATGACATTATAATTTGGGAACATGGTCATTATGTATCAGACCTGACAACCTGCCCTATTCTAGAACAGCAGATTTATTCCTCCTAAAGCAGCCAGCCCCAAGACCAGCCGGGCGAATACTTGCTGCGGAATCAGCGGAAGAATTCTCACACCGATAAGGGCGCCAATAATAATGGCAGGAACCATCCATAGGTTGAACGCAAGGGAGGAGCCATTAATCAGTCCAAGCTGGAGATAAAAAGGTACTTTGATAAGGTTCACCATCAGAAAGAACCAGGCAGCCGTCCCGACAAACTCCTTCTTCGGAAGGCCTTTGACCAGCAGATAGACGGACATCACTCCGCCAGCAGCATTCCCTACCATGGTAGTAAACCCGCCAAGTATACCCATCACGGACGTAAACCATAAGGAGGTCGGCAGCATCTCATTGAATCGCTGCCCCAACTTTTCACGCCACAGATGAAGGGCGATCATTGCTAGAACAATGACACCAATCAATGGTTTAAGCTGTTCACTATTAATGTGCATAAGGACAAAATAGCCGGCCAATATTCCGGCAAGAACCCAGGGAATGAGCGACACCAGATACTTCCAAACCACATTTCGGCGATAGTAAGCTACTGCAAATAGATCACCGGCCATCAGCATCGGCAGTAGAATTCCGACAGATTCCTTGGCCGGAAAAATAAACATCAGAATAGTTACCACCAATATGACCATATTCGGCAGCCCTGATTTGGAAAATCCGATAAAGACCGCACAAAGGATAACAATCAGCCATTCCCATATAGAAAGTTCAAACATACGCATCCCCCTGTGTCTTCTCTCCTACCTATCATACCATATGAATCAACTGATTTTTGAGAATAATGGTTAAGGCCCACTCTTTAAGTTCCCAATGACCTGTTCTGCAGCTGCTTAAACGATAAAAAAATCGGTTATTTCCTGGGAAATAGCCGATTTTTGTCTTCTATTATTTTTTCACTGCTATACTTCCTGTCATAATCTGTCGTACTGCCGCTTCCAGCAGATGAGGCAGATGGACGAAGGCACTTTCCATATGCAGCCGTTCTGTTCGCTTATGGGCGTCCTTGCCATATGGGCCAATGTTGATTACGGGCCCCTGCAGTTTCAGCATTTCCTCAAATGGAATCGTATAGGCATCGCCCCACACAGGTGCATTCTTCTCGAAGCTTTTCCAATCACCATTCTCATCCTGGTAATTCACATAGCTTAGATCGGAAATACCGTTGAAATAATGAACCTGATGTACATCCAGCTCCAAGTTTTCCCTGGCAGTTTCCTTCAGCAATTCCACCATTTGTTTCACTGTCGGATGATTAGAGGAGTTCACTGGCGGATAATATGGAGTTGCATATAGAAGTACGATAGCCGGACCTAGTTCCTGACAATGGAGCATAAGCTTATCGACAATACGGATCGATGTCTCACGGTCATCCCAAGCCGGGTTTCCGAGGGCTTCCTTCCTGAACTCGGCAACCTGCTGTCTGCCCAGCTTCTTTTCTGCATATTCAATCAGCTCTTCATAGCCAAGCACTTGCACTTCACCGACTGGGTCAACATTCTCGCGTTTGCAGATGGCCTGGTACTTGCGGTTGCACTCTGCAGCGGCTTCCTTTGCTTCACGGCGGAAAAGATCCATCACCTCTTGAGCACTTCTTTTCATCAAAAATACATTGTAGAGAATCTGGGCCCTATATGGAGTCTGCGTGGAATACTCCATGGTCATCAGATCTTTCTGTCTCAGAGAAATCGGCAGTGGAGTCTCTTCCCCGAGATCTGCTTCACGGAAATTTGGATTCCACTCCATCTGCTGGGTTAAAAATGTCGCCATATAGTTTGCTGTAAGACCGCTAAGTGGATTTCCCACATGTGTTTCTTGCCCGTACAACAAAGCTGCAGGCATGATTTTCCCGATGGAACCGGTATATAGGTAGTAGTTGTCGTCACCAGGTGCTTGGAAGGTCGGCTCACTGTTGAGGAATAGTCGATATCTAAGACCGTATTGCTCCTTCAGCATGACCAATTGGGGGACGACTGCTCTCATTCCGACAGAATCCACTTCTTCATCCGGCACTGTCACCAGCAGAAGATTGATTGGCCAGTCCTCAACGCTTGCCTTTTCTAACAGGGACATATGCAGAGCAAGCCCAGTTTTCATGTCCATCGTACCCCGGCCGAACAAGTAGTCTCCAGACTCCAGGTCGCGGAGCGCTTCCTCCGGCAGTTCATTGCGGTGGTCCATCAAAGCCTTGGTAAGGGCAGCCGGTTTACATGCAAGTTCTTCCAGATGGCCGTATTCTTCCGTATTTACCGTATCGAAGTGGCTGATCATCACAATCGTATCAACCGCTTTGTCATGCTTATATAATGCTGTTACGGCATGCCGCCCATCTCCTGTAGCATGAAGCTGCAGTTGTTCCGGATGCTGCTTGAAGTAACGGAGGCGGCACAGCTTTGCCTCCAATTTATCAGGAAATGTCCGTTCCCCCTCCGTGAGGCTCCGGCTCTGCCAGCTGACCAGCTCACACAACAGATCTTTCAATGCTTCCGGTGTATTCCACATCAATCTATCCATAAAATACCTCCTCTTTAGCTATTGCTGATCGGTGTTCCATTCAAAGATTCGATAAATTTCTCCAGTCTGTTCATACCTTTCTCCAGAACGGGCATGGAATAAGCATAGGAAATACGGATGAAGCCTTCCCCATATTCTGTAAAGGCACTTCCTGGAACTGCTGCTACTCCGGCTTCCTTCAACAGTCTGGTACAGAAGTCAAATGATGGAATACCAAACTTGCGGATCGAAGGGAATATATAAAATGCTCCATTCGGCTTAACAGCATCCAGCCCCATTTCTGACAGACGGCTATACACAAAATCCCGGCGCTTGATATATTCCTGGTTCATTTCAGCAGGCACGTCCCGGCAATTGTCCAAGGCTTCAATCCCGGCATATTGGCTGGGAAGAGAGGCACAAATGGCGTTATATAAATGAACCTTGAGGACATGCTCCATCCATTGGGACGGGCCTAGGATGAACCCAATTCTCCACCCGGTCATTGAGTGGGATTTTGAAAGTCCATGAATAAGAAAGAAGCGGTCCCGGAGCTCTTGATAATTTGCGAAGGACAGATGCCTTCCGGAAAATGTATTCTCACTGTAGATCTCATCACTTACGATAAATATTTCATGCCTAGCAAGCACTTCCACCAACCGATCCATCACCTCCGCCGGGATGGTCACCCCTGTCGGATTGGATGGATAATTGAGCAGGACAGCTTTTGTTTGCGGTGTAATCATTTCTTCCAGCCGCTCCGGGGAAGGAAGAAAATCTGTGTCGGAAGTGTCCAAGTATACAGCCTTCGCCCCGCAAAGTTCTATATTGGACTCATAAGCCGTATATATGGGGGCGGTGAGAATGACTTCATCCCCCTCTGATAAAATCGTGCGAAAGACAGAATCCAGCCCTTCACTGGCTCCATTGGTAATGATGATCTCCGTATCCGGGTCATAATAGAAGCCATAGGTGTCTTGAAAAAAGCGGGAGGCGGACTGCCGTAGTTCCAATAGACCGGCATTATGGGAGTAACCTGTCTGATCGGCTTCAATCGCTCTTACCCCAGCTTGCTTAACGGAAACAGGTGTCGGGAAATCCGGCTGCCCGATCGTCAGGTTTACCGCATCCGGATAATCCACCAACTGATTGGAAAACTGCCTGATCCCGGGGACAACCAGTTTTGTTGCATATTGATTTATCGAAATTGCCATATGTTTCCACTTCCTTTGATCAAAAGATTATTCCGATTGTTCCGGAAGCCATAAGGAGAGCTCTGGGATGTATGAAATCACCAAGAGGCAAATGATCATCGAGATGATGAATGGAATGACTGCCGTTACAATTTTTTCAAACTTCACTTTGCCCACCGTGGAAGCCACGAACAGATTGACACCAAGCGGTGGGGTTACGAATCCTATAGCAAGGTTGGCCACAAGGATAACACCAAAATGGACGGGGTCTACTCCGAGTGCAGTTACGACAGGGAGCAATACCGGTGTCAGAATGACCACGGCGGAGATGGTGTCAATGAACATACCGGTAATCAAAAGTAAGACATTGATCACAAGCAGAATCAAAATAGGGCTGGTGGACAGATCCGTCAGAAAAGCTGATATCTGAGAAGGTATTTGCTCCAATGTCATGAAATAGGCGAAGGATACCGACAACCCGATAATAATCATGGTAGTGGCATTGATGACGATCGTTTCCCGAAACGCCTCATAGATGTTCTGCCAGTTCAGTTCTTTATAGACAAATGTCCCGATAATCAGGGCATAGACAACGGAGACTACCGCTGCTTCCGTCGGGGAGAAAACCCCGCCATAAATGCCCCCGAGAATAATCACCGGAATCAGCAGTGCCCACTTTGCATCATTCAACGCTTTGAATACGTCCTTGAAGGTAGCACCTTCCCCTTCCTGTGGCTTATAGTCGTTTCTTTTGGCAATTATGTATGCGGTAAGCATCAAACCTGAAGTAATGATGATACCCGGAAAAATACCTGCCAGGAACATATCCCCGACAGAAACACTGGCAGTGACCCCATAGATGACAAAAGGAATACTCGGCGGGATAATGACACCGATCGAACCTGCTGCTGCCGGTACTGCTGCAGCAAATCCACTGCCATAATTCCTGGCAATCATTGCCGGAATCATAAAACCGCCGATTGCGGCTACTGTTGCCGGGCCGGAACCGGATATAGCCGCAAAGAACATACAGGCAACAATGGTCACCATCGATAAACCGCCGGTCATCCAGCCAACCATGGCAGTGGCGAGGTCCAATAGCCGCTTGGATACGCCTCCTTTCCCCATAAGTACCCCGGCAAGCATGAAGAAGGGAATGGCCAATAATGGAAAGGAATCAAGTGAGGTGAACGCCTTTTGAACAATAATATCCAAGGGCAGTGTGGATCCGAAGTAGATGGCCACTAACGCGGAAACGCCTAAGGAAAACGCGATGGGCACTCCGATCAGCAGACAGATGAATAATGTCCCGAACAACAGTCCTACACTCATATCATAATCTCCTCACTTTCTTCTTTGCCGTATTTTCCCTTCCAGACATCTCTCAGCTGCTGTAGGAGCCGGATCGTCATACCAATAGAACCAAGCGGTACCGCAAGCATTGGAATCCACATAGGTATTTGCATGGCCGGGGATACCTGTCCGAATTGAATGGTCTGAAGCACTAACTGGGTGCCGAAGACTGCAAGGAAAAGAACCAATCCAAACCAGATGATAACGCTAACCGACTCCATCAACTTCCTTGGAAGACCGGATAATCGAATAATGAATGCGTCCACCCGGATATGCTCCCGCAGTTTAACTGCATAGCTTGCTCCGACCCATACTTGTACAATATGAAGATAACGTGCTGCTTCTTCTGTCCAGCTCGGAGCAGATTGGAATATATAACGGCCGATCACCTGCCCGAATATGAGGGCAACCATCAGTGCAAGTGTAAAAATCAGAAATGCTTCCTCAAACTTAGCGAATTTCTTCGCCATTCTATTCACACCCTTTAATAGAACGGGAAAACCAAGCCAACGGCCTGGTTTTCCCCCTTTTTTTATTCGTTTGCAGACTGTGCCTGTTCAATTAGATCCTGTCCAATTTCTTCTTCATATTTATCATAGACAGGCTGGACGGCATCAATGAATTCTTGACGTTGTTCGTCTGTAAGTTCGTTAACTTTCATGCCGTTCTCTTTCAGATCTTCAAGGAACTCAGTGTCCTGCTGCTGGGCAAGCTGGCGCTGGTTCTCTCTGAATTCTTCAGACGCTTCCATCACTAGTTCTTGGAGATCCTTGGGAAGCCCCTGATAGAAATCATTATTCATCAGTAGAATCGTAGCCTGGTAGACATGGCTCGTGAGTGTCAGATAATCCTGAACTTCATAGAATTTATTGGTGTAATACAGAGAAATCGGCGCCTCCATTGCATCATAAGTTCCTTGCTGCAAAGCGGTGTATAATTCACCGAATGCAAACGGGGAAGCGTTCATTCCCAGCTGTTTGAAAGTATCGGTGTGCAACGAGCTTTCCAATGTCCGCATCTTCAGTCCCTGGATATCTTCAAGAGACTCGACCGGGCCTTCGTTATTGGAAAGGTGGCGGAAGCCGTTTTCCCCGAACACTAATCCTTTCATGCCGTCCTCCTCCAGACTGTCAAGCAGTCCCTGGCCAAGCTCTCCATCGAGCGCTGCATAGGCGGCATCGTAATCATCAAACAAAAATGGCAGGTCGAAAACCGAAAAGCCGCTATTGAAAGAAGCCAGTGGTGCAATGGCTGGAATGGTCATCTCTACATTTCCTAGCTGTACTGCCTCAATTGCTTCCCTATCGGACGGGAATAGCTGGCCATTTGGGTAAATTTCCACGTTTAAACGTCCATCAGACTCTTCTTCCAATTTTTCCTTGAAATCCTCTGCGGCAATATGGGATGACTGCTCCTCAGATACTAGGTGGGCAATCCTTATGGTATATTGCTCAGAATTTCCTTCACTTCCCTCTTCCCCATTGGCGGAGTTACTGCCGCCGGAGGGGCGTCCGCATGCTGAAAGTAATAATATTCCTGCTAATAGCACTAATAATAATTTCTTCATCGTATTCCTCCTGTATTCTTTATGGTAAAACATGGCATGTGCGGCTCAACTTTTTCATCTACAGTATTTTAAGTCTTTGGTGCGCCAACGCTTGTACTAGATAAAATACGAGTCTCGATGTTTTTCATATGGGTAGTCATTTGTGCGGCCGCGAGGGAAATATCCTGCTTTTCCAATGCTTTGATGATGCCTTCATGCTCTTCACAGGCTTGTACGGCACTAACGTGGAGTGTATTTGACAATATCAAGAACGCCCTGTAGGATCCGGTGTTCATTTGATAGATCATTTCCTTCAGCTTGATATTCGGATTTGGAGCAGCCAACATCAGATGAAATTCCCTGTCCAATTCGATGAATGAATGATAGTCCCTCTGCTCGACTGCTTTCCATTGAGCAGCCATATTTGCCTTCACCTCATCCATTCTTTCCTTGCTGAACCTCGCCGCAGTTTTCTTGATATTATGTATTTCCAGCAGTTGGCGGATTTCCATCGATTGCAGGGAATCCTCCATGGTAAAGGAGGCTACTTTCGCTGATCTTCCTTTTCGCAAATGGACCAGTCCATCCATCTCCAACCTTCGCAGGGCATCCCTCAACGGAGTTCTGCTGATCCCCAGCTCACTGGCAAGCTTTTCTTCCGGCAGGTCCTGCTCCGGCTGCAGCTTCCCTGAGATAACTTCACTTTTCAGCAGGTGATAAGCCTGGTCACTAAGGGATTCTGCTTGTTTAATTTTCCCCATAATCGCTCTCCTCGTAATTTTCTGTATACTGTATACAACTACTTTAAACCATGATAAAGTATTTGTAAATAAAATATTTACATTCTATTAAAATTCCACTTTCAAACAAAAGGGGGTCATTATGATTGAAGAGCTTATGAAGCAATTAGGTTCTGAGAAAGTGAGTATGAATGAAACAGAGTTGACGCGCCACAGCCAGGATGAGTCCTGCCATCCGGGAGTGGAACCAGCGGTCATCTGCTTCCCTGAAAGCCGGAGTGACATAGAGATTATTCTTCAAATTGCCCAGGAGCAACATGTCCCTGTCACTGCATATGGAGCAGGGACTGGTCTGGAGGGCGGAAGCATCCCTGTTCATGGAGGCATCATCCTGAATACCGAACGGATGAAGCGGATCATTGATTTTTCCCCTGAGGATTTTACTGTGACCGTCGAGCCGGGAGTGACACGCAAGGAGCTGAATGAATCCATCAATAAACATGGATTGATGTTTCCGAACGATCCGGGAGCAGATGCATCCATCGGCGGGATGGTCTCCACGAACGCCAGCGGCACTACTGCGGTAAGATATGGCTCGATGCGTGAGCAGATCCTCGATTTGGAGGTCGTTTTGGCGGATGGAAGGGTAATACATACAGGAAGCCGGGCAAAGAAATCCTCATCCGGCTATAATCTAAGCGGATTGATCGCCGGTTCGGAAGGCACCTTAGGGATCGTTTCTTCCATTACACTCAAGCTCCATGGCATTCCCGAACATACCATTGCCGCCAGATGCACCTTCCCTACTGCAAAAGCCTGTGCGGAAGCGGCAAGACTGGTACTCCTCCATGACATACCGGTAATGCGGCTGGAATTGGTGGATGCTGTCAGTGTGGGAGAAGTCAACCGTTTTGGCGGCTACCAGTTCCCGGAAAAACATTCGCTGTTCTTCGAGTTTGCCGGCTCCAAAAAAACAGTGGAGGATGAGGCAGGACTTGTAGAAGAATTGATGAGGGATGCCCAATGCGAGGACTGGGAAGTCGCAGCGGATTCGTTGGAGCGGGCGCGCATCTGGAAAGCCAGGCATGAGCTCTCGTATGCCTATCGTCATACCAGTGGCAAGGAGGTACTGGGCGGAGACGTTTGTGTGCCGGTTTCCCGGCTGCCTGAGCTTGTCGATTATTCCAGAGAACTGGCGGAAGATGCTCATATGAAGGCAGGGGTATTCGGCCATGTTGGCGACGGAAATTTCCATACATTGATTGTTTATGACCCTAAAAAGCCGGAAGAGCAGAAAAAAGCAGAACAAATATTGGAAAGGCTGGCCATCAAAGCGATCGATTCCGGCGGCACCTGTACAGGTGAGCATGGCGTCGGGATCGGCAAGAAGAAATTTCAAAAGAGGGAACATGGAGAAGCGCTGGAAATCATGAAGGAAATAAAGCAGTTGTTTGACCCGGATGGAATATTGAACCCAGGAAAGATTTTTGAATGAGGCTGCCCAGCAGACAAAGTTTGCCTGAACAGATGGGGGCTGGAACATCCAGTGGCGATGCAGCTGACACGCCCATTTTCGGGTAGTGGGTTTTTAAGCCCATACCCGGCTTTCAGGCGGCATCCAGTACAGCGCTGGGTTTGTTCCAATTATACGGTGGTGATGAAGATTTCGCTGGTTTCTTGGACATGTCCATACCTGTTGACAAGTCAGTCACGGCTTCGTGCTTTATGGAGTCTCCTAACTGTGCGCCAACAGGTATGGATGATGTTCCTCTGCCAATCATTACGCGAGGATCCATCTGCGGATTCCATATGCCACTCCATCTTGATTGTGATGCCTCGTGATGTGGTCTGCCGCTTTTTTCACCTGAGGTTCTGCATTTTCCATGGCAATCGAAGTGCCGGCAACCTCGAACATGGACAAATCATTCAGATTATCTCCTATTGCTACCGTATCATCGCTGTCCACTTCAAAATAATTGGCGATGAATTTTAGGGCGTTGCCTTTACTGGAGCGGGGATTGCCTATTTCCAGCTTTTGCTGGCCAGAGGTGGTAACAGAGATATCCACCCTGCCGGATAATTCCTTTTTCAGCTTGGACAGTTTCTCTCGATCAAACGAAAGGACAAAAATCTTATAGACTTGCAAATCAGTATAATCGATTCTCCGATAATCTCTGACATAGTGAAGGCCTCGCTGTTCGTGCTGCGTGTTAATGATGGATGCCGCTTCTTCCGGTGCCGGCTCTCCCTTCGCTTCGAATACCTCACGGGCCTCCCGTTCGAGAAACTCCCTTCCCCCTTCTTCTATGTAAACACCTTCATTGGTATACACCTCATAATAGAGGTGATGCTTTTTAGCCAAATCCATCATTTCCTCGGAGATATGGACCGGCAGATAGAGGTTTTGGATAATTTCACTAGAGTGGAAGGCAACCGCTCCATTCCCAGTGATGATCGGGCAATCCAAGCCTGCCTCCTTCAAAAGTTCTTGCGTATCATGCAATGAACGGCCGGAAGAAATAACAACTATCCTCCCCCGATTCTGAGCCTCCCGGATTACCCGCCGATTTTCCAGACTGATGCTCCCTTCTTCAGACAACAAAGTTCCGTCCAAGTCAATCGCAATCAACTGCATATTTTTTCCACCTTCCTTTCCCCTTCTTCTGCCAATTATATCGTAAATGAGAGATTTCTCTATTTCTTTAGAGTGATATTTGCTAGGTACCTGTGATAGGATGGGAAAAAAGGGGGAATGAATAATGACAGCCCACTCTATGGAAGTACAGATCAACAAGAAGAAGTTCCCATTGACCGCGAAGCGAATAACGGTTTATAAGCAAAGTAAAGTAATAGAAGCAGTCGACCAGTCAGGAAGATATTACTATTTACTTTTTTATAAAGATCAGTTCCTAAACGGTACATCCACCGATCACATGAAACTCGGCACCCACATCCATCGCGCATGGAAGCACGGCATCCATTTCGATGGCACCCACCCATTAGCTGGCGAGCTGCTCCGCCAACGTGACAGCTATTCCTTTACATCCTTTCACTTATTTTTTAAAAGACTCAAAGAAACCTATTCCCATACCCAAACCGCACTGATTGCCACTTTTTTCGATACCTTTGCATCCTCCGGAGAAATCAATCGCATACTCAAAGAGATCTATTATCATTACCAGCGCAACGGCCAGGTCTTCAAGGCATACCAAATTCTTCTGCTGGGGACAGAATGTGAGCCATCTGTTCAATTTTTTACAGATATGATCAACAAACTGGAGTTCAAGCCCTATAAAGAAATGTATCAGCACTTGGATAAGGCAGCAGAAAAAGCTCCAATCCAGCTGGAATCCATCTGCTTCAGCAACCTGCTTGATCCATCAAAGGCAACAAAGCTCCTCTCCTTCTATCAGCAGCAAGGCCGGTGGATGGATGAACTCACGCTGAGAATCCATCTGCTCGGGAACCGTTTTACGTCTGATAACTTCTCCGCCATCCAAGGGCTGGCTAAAAATTTCACAGAACAAGAACAGCTGGATATTCTGCTTGACCTCTACAATTCCTGCCGCCATCCTCAAGTGGCAGAGCATTTGGCCGAGTCCCTATTCGCTTTGGGTGACGCTGACTCGATTGTGGAGTACGTAATGGCCAGCGACCTTCCCCTTCAAGAAAGACATCTACCCAATGTGCTAGAAGCATTTGAACAGGCTGATGACCTATTGCTGGCCTCTCTAATGAACCGCCCCATCGATCGTCTTTTGGAGATTAGCAAACACGAACCGCATCTCTTGGAACAATTGGCTGCCCCGTTTGTCAGAGCTGCCTTAAAAGAATACTCGCCTGATGACATTCTTGATTGGCTCGCACCACTATCCCAGGCTGGACATCATCTGCCGATTGAACAGAAACTCCATAGAATGAAGTCATTGGCAGAAGACCCCGACAGGCAGTATGACCTCGGAGAACTGTATTTTCATTTTCGTCAGCTGGACCAGGCCATTGACTGTTTTACCTGGGAGATGGAATTGCATCCGGAAAACCCCAAGCCAGTCAATTACTTAGTGAAAATATGTACGGAAAAAGGAGAGAAAGAGGAAGCAGCTGCCTATAAACAGCTGTTGATACACATGCAAAAAAGATAGAACGGAAGACAGGAGGAGAGGAAATTATCCCCCTAAATGATGAACAACACACACTAAACCAGTGGAGGAAATATGCGCAGACTCCTGCGGGAGAAAAGGCCTAGGCGAGACCCGCAGTGCGACAGCGTGAGGAGGTTCACCAGCCGCCCGCGGAAAGCGAAGCATATTTCCGCAGCGGCAGCGGCCCACTAACCAAGATTTCGAGTTAGTTTATCTTTCCCCTCTCTTCCCAGTTTAATAGAGGAGAGGCAATATTAAACTATCCCCGAAATGATGAACAGCACACTCAACCAGCGTAGGAAATATGCGCAGACTCCTGCGGGAGGAAAGGCCTAGGCGAGACAGCGCAGTGCGAAGCACAAGGTGGCTCTCCAGCCGCCCGCGGAAAGCGAAGCATATTTCCGTAGCGGCAATCTCCACTAAACTGGATCTTTAGTTATTTGAGAATTTTCTTTTGTCCTAGCCCTCTAATCCTATTTCAATTCCAACAGTTTATTTTTCAACTCATTCTCCATGCCCAATAGCTCCTTCTCCGCTTCACTACGTTTCTTACGCCCCTCTGATTGAATTTGAAGCGTTTCTTCAATCGTACTCATCAGATTCTCCTGCGTCTGTTTCAATGTCTCAATATCAACCAGCCCACGCTCATTTTCTCTGGCCGTCTCAATTGAATTGCTTTTCAGCATCTCAGAGTTCTTGACCAGCAGCTCATTCGTAGTCTTGGAAACCTGCTTCTGGGCCTCGACAGCGTTTCGCTGGCGCAGAAGCGTAAGGGCAATAGCAATCTGATTCTTCCATAATGGAATTGCTGTAAGGATGGAGGATTGGATTTTCTCCACTAATGCCTGGTTGGTGTTCTGGATTAGCCTGATCTGCGGAGCGCTCTGCGTCGTGATCTGCCGGCTGAGCTTCAGGTCATGCATTCGCTTATCCAAACGCTCGGCAAATTGCATCATATCATTAGCGGCCTGGACATCCATTTGACTGCCTGTCTGATCTGCTTTCTGCTTCAATTCCGGAATCAGTTTGGTCTCCAGCTCCTCAAGCTTCAGTTCGCCGGCAGCAATATAGATATTCAGAGCATCGAAATAATCCTTATTCTTTTCGAAAACCTGCTGGAGCATCTCATTATCCTTGGTCAATGTACTTTTATGATGATCAAGCTTGACACTGATCCGGTCAATCTGGGCTCCTGTCTTCTGGTATTTAGAAAGGATTTCATTGACAGATCCGGTAATTTTCCCAAACATCTTTGCCCAGACCCCGCGTTTTTCTGGCTGTAATTCATCCGGATTCACTTGTTCCAGCCGTTTCATCAGATCTTCCAGTATCCGGCCGACTTCCCCCGAATCATTTTGCTGGACATGCTCCAGCATGGCGTGGGAGAAATCCAGCAATTTGGACTGTGCTTCTGTTCCGTATTGGGTGATGGACTGATAATTGTTCGGATCAATCTGCTGTGCCAGCTGACGGGCCTTTTCCCTGCTTTCATCTGGCAGCCTATCTATCAGCTTGGCAGGCTTGTCCTCCTGCAGCTCATTAGAGCGAACTTCTTCCGCTTGCTTCTCATCCCCAAACGGATTGGCGAGCAGATCATCTAATTGCCGGGACTGTTTATTTTTTTCCGGTTCGTTCATTTAAGCACCCTCCTGTCGGTTTGCTTTACATGTCGATACGACTGTTTGGCGACATCCAATTCGAAATTCAACGTGTCCATATCCTCATTCAGCATGACATAAAGATCCTTTTTCACCGTCTCCCCCATTTCTCTGACAGTCCGGCGGGTTTCTTTCAAAGATTGAACCATTTCTTTTGTCTTTGCCGGCTGGGAGGATAGATAGGCATATTTCTCTGTTAAGGCAACCAGCGAATCCAAATGCTTATAAAAGAAGGATTCCGCCTGGTAGAACCGTTTCGGCTCTTTTTTCGTATTGGAATAGATTTTGCGGACAGTGAGGAGGATCTCCAAATTTTCCTTGGCCTGTCCAAAACTGCGAACACTTTTCAATGAACGCTGAAGCCTTGCTATCTTCGGTTTTGCCTCTTTCAGGTTTTCCCTGATATATTTATATTCCCTGCGGCTCAACCCCTGACTCTTCAATTCCCGGTGGTCGGAAATCTGCTTGGCGGAAACATAGGCTGTTCCCCCGCCCAACAGGCCATATACACCCGATAGCAGCATCGCCGCATCAAATCCAAAAAAGCTGATCAGCGCAGTGATTACGGCTGCTGAAGTGGCAAAAGTTGAACGGAGAATAAACTGGAAAAATGCCTTCATTTTTCTTCACTCCTATGATTTATATAAAAACGTAACTGTCTCCATTAGAATCTCACCTTCTCCTTCTCATACGATACAAATAGGCAGAAGGTTTCACTTCCATTATAAAACAAACTCCGAAAAACCCCAATCAAATCTTCGCTATGAAGCTTATATCCATTTTTTCCGTAAACAGCCCTAGAAAAACATACAATTATGTGACAGATTCCTTTACACTATATAGTAAGAAAAAGTAATCACTTTTCTAGTGGAGGCGGAATGATGGAAACCAGAATTGGTATCGATGCAGGAGGCACACTGACAAAGTTGGCTTATGAAGAAAAGGGGCGGATACATACGAAGGCCTACCCGAATGGACAGCTGGATGCCATGTTGCAGTGGCTGCAGTTCACCTATCCGGAAGCCCGCTTGACAGTGACCGGTGGAAAAAGTGGACTCATCCAACAGAAATCCCGTGTTCCTGTAGAAAATGTCGATGAATTCACAGCTCTGACGGAAGGGACCCGCTTTTTGCTGGAAGAAGAAAAACGGGATGAAGTGAAGAGCTTCATCTTGGTCAGTGTCGGCACAGGGACTTCGATTTTCCGGGTGACACCAGACAGCTATGAGCGACTATTCGGCACGGGGATCGGCGGCGGTACATGGTATGGACTCGGCATTCGCCTGACAGGTGAAAAGAGTTTTCCGGAACTGGTTAAGCTTGCTGAACAAGGCGACCGTAGCAAGAATGATTTACTGGTCAAAGATATTTATGCCGGTGGGGAAGCTCCGCCAATTTCCGGGGAACTGACCGCCGCCAATTACGGAAAAGCGCATGTCATGGACCATGCCACATCAGCAGATCATATGGCCAGTCTGACCCAGCTTGTCGGGGAGACCATTATTATGCTGGCAGGCCAGGCAGCGTCCATGCAGCAGGTCGGGCAGATTGTCTTCACCGGCAGTACTCTGAATGGCAACCTGCCACTAAGGAATGTGCTGGCAGGCTTTCAGGAAATGCTGCCATATGAGCCGATATTCCTCCAACGGGGCGGCCATGCCGGCGCGATCGGATGTTTGCTGATGTAATAGGCTTGGCAGTGGACTGGCAGCCAAGTACATGCTGCCACTGTGGAGGATGTGGCTGGGTGCAGTGCCCTGAGGATGCGAAGCCCTTGCCGGGCAATCACGGCCGTAACGTTTTTATTTATAATTTCTTGGAAAGGTGGATGGTTTATGAAATATGCAATCTATCAGATGGAAGTAGTGCCGGCAGACCCGGAGGAAAATCGGCGTCTTGTAAAGGAATGGGCCGAGGAGGCGGTCAAGCAGGAGCAGCCTGATACACTGGTGCTTCCGGAAATGTGGAATACTGGCTATGCCCTCGATAAGCTCGAGGAGACAGCAGACCGCAATGAAGAGCCAAGCGGATCATTGCTCAGTGAGCTGGCGAAACAGCATCAGGTCAATATCATTGGGGGCTCGATCGGCAACAAAAAAGAGGGCGGGTTTTATAATACCAGCCTTGTTTTCAATCGCAAAGGCGAGCGGGTCTATCAATACGATAAAATCCATCTGGTTCCCATGCTGGATGAACCGGAATTTCTGGCAGGCGGCCGGGAAAAAGCGAGTACGTTTGAGCTGGACGGAATCAAGATGGGCCTGATTATCTGCTACGACCTCCGGTTCCCGGAACTTGCACGGAAGCTGGCACTGATGGATGCCCAAGTTCTCCACATTGTAGCGGAATGGCCGTCAGCCAGGACTGATCATTGGAAATACCTCCAATTAGCCCGGGCTATTGAGAATCAATTCTTTGTAGTGTCCAGTAATGTGGTCGGTTCTCATAAGGGTACGGACTTTGCCGGAAATTCGATGATTATTGACCCATGGGGCAAGGAACTCGCTGTTGGAAGTGATAGCCTTACAGAAACCGTAACAGCCGTCCTTGACTTTTCCGCCGTAGAGAAAATCAGGAAGGATGTACCTGTGTTCGACAGCCGTGTGCCGGAGATGTATGACTGAAACATCTCTGGGGCACGGCTGGATTGCCACTGACCGTACGGCGATGGCAATCCAGCCAAGAAGAAAATATTCATGTACATAGTTTAGGAGAGTGAAAGCATGCAGCAATTTGAGCAATCAGAGGCATTGAAACGGCTGCCTGAACAGTTCTTTGCCAGTTTGGTTCAAAAGGTTCAGAGGCTGAAGGATCAAGGACATGATGTCATCAACCTCGGGCAGGGAAATCCAGATCTTCCTACACCTGAGCATATAGTGGAAGATCTGAAACAATCGGCCGGCATCCCGGAATATCACAAGTACTCCCCATTTCGAGGACAGCCGTTCCTCAAACAGGCGATTGCCGATTTTTATAAACGGGAGTATGGGGTGGAGATAGATCCGGAACAGGAAGTGGCGATTTTGGCAGGAGCGAAGACAGGACTAGTGGAAATCAGCCAATGCCTGCTGAATTCCGGAGATACTGCCCTTCTCCCCGACCCCGGCTACCCGGATTATATGTCCGGAATTGCCCTGGCAGATGCAGAACCTGCGTTCATGCCACTGAAAGCCGAGAATGATTTTCTGCCGGATTACAGCGAAATCTCCGCAGAAAACTTGGATAAGGCAAAGTTGATGTTTTTAAACTACCCGAACAATCCAACCGCAGGCACTGCAACAGAGGAATTTTTCCAGGAAACCATTGACGTGGCTGGGCAGCACAACATTTGTGTGGTCCATGATTTTGCCTATGGTGCGATTGGATTCGACGGCAAAAAGCCGCTCAGTTTTCTCCAGTTTAAGGGAGCCAAAGATGTCGGCGTCGAGATGTATACCTTGTCCAAGACCTACAACATGGCAGGCTGGCGTGTGGCTTTCGCTGTAGGCAACCCTTCAGTGATTGAGAGTCTCAACCTGATTCAAGATCATTTGTATGTCAGCCTGTTCAGTGCTATCCAGCAGGCCGCGGAAAAGGCGCTGTCCAGCGACCAGCGGGCAGTTGAACAGCTCGTGGAAACCTATGAAAACAGAAGAAATGTTTTTATTGAAAAACTTAAGTCCATCGGCTGGAATTTGGGCGCTCCAAAAGGCACCTTTTTCTGCTGGCTCGCTGTCCCTGAAGGTTACACTTCCCAGCAGTTCTCAGACCTCCTCCTGGAAAAAGCCCATGTAGCCGTTGCAGCAGGCAATGGATTTGGCGAGCAAGGAGAAGGATACGTGCGAGTAGGACTATTGGACAGCGAAGAACGGCTCGCCGAAGCTGCGGAACGCATTGGAAAGCTTGGCCTGTTCGGGTGATATTTTAGATTTCACCATGTAAAAAGGCTGTGCGCCCGACAGGGCAGCACAGCCTTTTACACTTATTCCGTCATCCATTGCGGTTTGCCGAAACCTTGGAACTCTTCATCAATGATTGCTTCAAATTCCGGTGATTCGATAACTTCTTTAATATCCTGAGCCCACTCACTATCGAGGTCCTCGGTGTTCACTACGACACGGTTCCGATAGTCATCAGGCATATCTTCAAGTGCCAGAGCGTCAAGCAGATCCATGCCGGCAGCAAGTGCAAAGTTCCCTGGAACAGTTGCCAGGTCTTCACTGTCAGCAGTCCGTGGCAGTTGGCCTGCTTCAATTTCCTTGAACTGCAGGTTTTTCGGGTTTTCTTTGATGTCAGCCAGGCTAGCACGCAGCTGGTCTACCTCTTCATCCAATGTAATGAGTCCTTCATCCTCGAGCATGATCAGTGTGCGCGCCAGATTGGTTGGATCATTGGCAATAGTGATATTGCTTCCTTCTTCAATATCTTCAATGGAGTCATACGTATTGGAATACAGCCCCATTGGTGCAGTCGGTACAATTTTCACTTCGGACAGGTCCATGCCGTTTTCCTCGGCAAATGACTCATAATACAATTTATGCTGGAACAGGTTGGCATCAATGTCGCCGTTATGCAAAGCATTGTTCGGCTGGATATAGTCGCTGAATTCCGTGTTTTCCACCGTGTATCCTTTTTCCTCCAGCAACGGCTTCAATGCTTTATTGACCATATCACTGTATGGTCCGGAAGTGGCTCCGAAGCGGATCGTCTCTTTCTTGCCCTCATCGGCACCAGAAGCACTTTCCTCTCCTCCGCATGCAGCCAAAACTATTAATGCAATCAATGTAAAAATGATTCCTACACTCTTTTTCATCAAATTTCCTCCTCTATGGATATATGTTTTCTATCGCTTATTAACTACCCTGGCAATGAAGTCCCCGGCATATTGAATAACTTGGACTAGCACGATCAGTATAATAACGGTGGTATACATGATGAGGTCATCATAGCGGTAATAGCCGTAGCGGATGGCCAGATCGCCGATACCGCCTCCACCTACCGTCCCCGCCATGGCAGAGAAGCCGATCAGGCTGATGGTCGTGATCGTCACACCGCTGATAATCCCCGGCTTTGCTTCCGGGAGAATGACATCCTTGATGATCATCCATGGTGACGCACCTACAGATACGGCAGCCTCTATTACTCCCTGATCTATCTCCCTTGCCGAGGTCTCGACAATCCGGGCAAAGAACGGGATGGCGGCAACAGATAATGGCACGGCAGCCGCTGTCGGCCCAATGGTCGTTCCAAGCAGGGCATCGGTGACAGGCAGCAGGAAGACAAGCAGAATGATAAATGGTATCGACCGCACCAGATTGGTGACGATGCCCGCTGCAACTTTAACGAACCGGTTCTCCAGGAAAAGCCCCCGATCGGTTACGTATAAGAGGATCCCAAGCGGAAGCCCGACAAAGATAGCTATCCCAAGGGAAATTCCCACCATATATAAGGTTTCAAAGAATGCTTGATTCAGTTCCGGCAGGAGTTCTATCAGTCTATCCATATCGGATCACCTCCACTTGTTGAACCCGCTCTTCCAAATACGCAATCGCTTCTTCCACCTGCTCCTTTTCACCGGTCAATTCCATGATGAACACGCCAAGAGGCATGTCCCTTATATACTCTACTTTTCCGTGAAGGATATTGCCGCTGACCGGGTAGGCCTGCAACATGTCGGAGACGACTGCTTCTTTCGCCAGATCCCCGCGGAACTGCAGTTTCACCAAGGTTCCCTTGCAGTCTTCCAACAGCTTCTCCGGCAAAGTGAATTGCAGGACGGTCTGGATGAAATCTTTAGTAAGTTCCTCTTTCGGATTGGAAAAGATGTCGAACACTTCTCCCTCTTCCACGACTTTTCCATTCTGCATGACTGCACATCGGTGGCAGATTTCCTTCACGACTTCCATCTCATGCGTAATGATAACAATCGTGATGCCAAGTTCCTCGTTGATTTTCTTAAGCAGGCGCAAGATAGACTTGGTCGTACTGGGATCCAATGCCGAGGTTGCCTCGTCGCATAGTAGTACTTTCGGATTATTGGCCAGTGCCCTTGCAATACTGACCCGCTGCTTCTGTCCGCCGCTGAGCTGGGACGGATAATTATCTGCCTTATCAGCAAGCCCCACAAGTTCCAGCAGTTCTTCCACCCGCTTTTGCTGTTCCGCCTTTCCGAGTCCGGCCGCTTTCAGAGCGAACGCTACATTCTCGGCCACTGTTTTGGAAGACACGAGATGGAATCCTTGAAAGATCATTCCGATCGACTGTCTGGCCTTGCGCAGTTCTTTGGCCGGAAGCTTCAGAAGATCAACATCATCAATCAGCACCTCGCCTGCTGTCGGCCGCTCCAGAATATTCATGCAACGCAGCAGTGTGCTCTTCCCAGCACCGCTGTATCCGACAATTCCATAGATTTCCCCGCTATCGATGTGCAGATTCACTTGGTCTACGCCAGTTACCAGCTTTTTCTTGACCTTGTACACTTTCTCTACGTTGCGAAGTTCAATCATGCTGCTCCCCCCCATTCACCTAAACAAAAGCCTCTCTTCCATATGCGAAAGAGAGGCTGAATATCTGTTTTCAAACCCTTATCTTTCAGAATGGATTCGCTCATTCTGCAGGAGGTAGCACCTTTCCGTTTCGGAAGGTTGCTGTGACGTCTTCAGGCCTGTTCCCTCAGTCACTCTTGATAAGCTGTATGTAATTTTCATAGACTTAATACTATAGCCATTCGACAAAAATGTCAACATATTTTCGGAATTTTACAGGAAGTGGTTATTCTCTGCCGAAATGGCGGTTTCGCGGCACTTATAGTATTTCCAGAACCCTCCTCATATGGCTCGTTTCACCATATATATGTGGGGGAGATGCTTCCCGATAGTAGTGCCAACTCTCTCTTACTTCCTTTACGGTATAATTAGAAATATTTCTTGACCTTCCGAGCAGCTTCTTCCGGGTTTTTATAGACGATCGGCTCTTGATGAAGTGTCTGGAAGGCATGGATGCCAGTAGTGCTATGCCCTACCGGAATAATTCTGGCATGGGCAGGTGAGCCTTCATTGGAAAAGGTGAGGGATAGATTGAAACCGTCCAGACCCTCCTGTTCAAGCGTATGGAACACTGCCTTCAGTCCATGGGCGAAGTCATTCCAATCCTGCTGCTTAATATCCTTGATATCTGTGACACCTTTGAAGATCGCTTGAACATCATAATGCCCCTTTGGAGCAAACGCATGGATCCATGCTACGCTGCCTTTTTCCCCAACCCAGCGCTCGCCGCCTTTTTCATGCTCATACAGCCAAGAGAGATACTCGCGTCTGTGATTTTCTTGAAAGGCACGTGATTTCCGGTCAAAGAGACTCTGATAATTGGTGGCCGATTCTGAAACAACCCCATGCAACTGTGGGTGTAGAGTGCTGCCATCCGCTTGCGGCAGGTGGTTCCAATTAACAGAGACATACATTACGTCCTGTTCCGCCCGGAGTACCTGCTGGATATATTGCTGTGCTGCCTGGAATGCATCCTGGATCATTTCCACAGTAAACTCCTTCAGCGGAAGATAATGTTCCTCAGAAACCACAACCACCCCATTATGCTTGCCGTAGGGAAACATATTTGGATATACGACGGCCGATCCCTGCCTGATCCGGCCTTCCGGATTGATTACTTTCTGGAATACCGGTGTCAGTTTCTCCAGATTTTCTGGGCATAGTGGACAATTCTCCCTGCTCTCCTTCATTTGATTACGGTGGTATACCTTTTCCAGCTGCTTCATCCCCGGATCAACAACCAGCCGGGAAGATTCTCCTGTGAGAGGATCAAACCGCACCTCCGTTTTCCGTTCCAGTTTTTCTCCATCTTTCGTATAAAAGCTAAAAACTTCCTCCTGCGTCACAAATAAAGGATCCATCCGCCAAACTCTCCTTTTGCTATGTTATCCTCATCATGTCTATAAACAGCATGATTTATCACATCGTTCCCATAACGGTTAAAGGCACGAGGTTGGGACAAGATTGTTTAATCTAACTTCAATATATGGGGGTAAATTGCCGCTGCGGAAATATGCTCCGCTGATTCAGTGCATCGTTCGCCTTTTGAATTAAATACTTTTAGTTTTGTCCATCCTTGTGCCCAACACCATATGGGGTTTATCTATGTTCCGCGCAGGATTCCCATACATATCTCTCAAAACGGAAGCTCGCAACGCTGCCTGTGCCATACCTCACTAGCCATTCTTAACCTCAGGGTGTTTATTAAACAAAAAGCCGCCCCCCACTGGAGCAGCCTCTTCAACTAGCAGGAAGCTCAGTTATTACTTCTCCCCTGGACACCCGGCTTATGAAGATCGCGCTTCTTGATCCAAACACGGTCCTGGTTGGTGTTCTGCGGAAATTCCTGCCCAGCTTCCATTTCCACCTGCCGCGGGTCATTTACGTTGCTGCCTGTTTCACCGTTTTCTACATAAATGCCATTATTCGGCGCTTTCTGTCCTGCCTTGAACATAGATTGTTCACCCATTATCCACACTCCTCCTGAATTTTCCCTTAGTATGAGTTACTGAGGGAATTATTATGAATTCCTCAGGCGGAGAGCAAAAAAAGAAAAAGGCCCCCTTTCAAAGAAGTGCCTCTCTTGGCAGTGTGGAAATAGTATCCGCCAGCACAAACATGGTTTTTGCCATTTGTTATGGCCGACACGGTTCCATTTCTCCAATTCAATATTTATCAGAATGGATTGCCGGTGGATAGGCACATTGCCCCCGATATCCGAATAGGGTATGTTAACAATGGAAATGAGGTGGAATTGATGAATTATATCGTACAGCCGGGTGACTCTTTGTCCAGTATTGCCCGAAATTTTCATACGACGGCCGATATCCTTCTCTCCTTAAATCCTCAAATTCAGAACCCCGACCTCATCTACCCTGGGCAAGTCATCTTTATACCAGACAATGGAGCATCGGAATTATGCCCTGTGCTGAAACAGGGTGACCGGGGTGCCCCCGTCAGAAGGCTGCAGTATCTGCTGGCCTTTGTTGGCCTATACACCGGGCCCATTGATGGCATCTACGGTCCAAGGACGCAACAGGCACTGCTTACATGGCAGTCTTCCATAAGAGAATTGGAGGTGACAGGGGTGGCGGATGAAGAAACATGGGCATCCCTGGGAGCACAGTGTGAACCGAGGCCAACTGTTACACCTTATATCGTCCGGCCGGGAAGCAGTTTATTCCAAATTGCCCTATGGTTCGGCACTACCGTCGAAGAAATCCTGCAGATCAACCCGCAGATTACCAATCCAGACGTTATCTATGCCGGGCAGGTCATTAATATTCCTCCAAGCTAGAAATAGGGGCTTTATTACCTCATCCTCCCGCAATAAAAAACGACTCAACAAACCAATAAAGGTGTGAGTCGTTTTTAACCATGCTTATTTTGTTACAACAATTGCTTCTTCCTGTGTTTTCAAGCATAATTCTGCTGCTTTAAAAGCATGCTCCTGGGTCATGGCGTTTTCTGTACGGTTCAAACAATCTTTGATCAATTCACCAAAGAATGGGAATCCGACCTCCCCTGACAGTTCATAATGCTTTTCTCCGTCTTTGTTTACCAAATAAAGATGGTCTCCCGATTCCTCGCGTGCTACATCGACATATTTGCGGATTTCGATGGTGCCTTCTGTCCCGGTAATGAACGTCCGTCCATCTCCCCAAGTGCTTAAGCCGTCCGGGGTAAACCAGTCCACTTTGAAGTAAAACGTTGCCCCATTATCTCCAACCAGTGTCGCATCCCCATAATCTTCGAGCTCAGGATATTCTGGATTATTGTAATTGCCGACCTTGCTGTGCAGAACCTCTGCATCTTTGTTTCCTGTATAGTACAAGAACTGTTCAATTTGGTGGCTGCCAATGTCGCATAAAATTCCACCATACTGTTCTTTTTTAAAGAACCAATCAGGACGGCTTGGCGCATTCAAACGATGCGGGCCGAACCCAGTAACTTGGATGACGTCACCAATGGCACCATCCCTAATTAGTTCACCAGCGAAAACAGCCCCTTCTACATGCAAGCGTTCGCTGAAATACACCATATATTTCTGCCCGGTGCGTTCTACTACTTGTTTTGTTTCTTCTAATTGTTCCCGTGTAGTAAATGGCGTTTTATCTGTGAAATAATCTTTGCCAGCCTCCATCACTCTGATTCCTAACGCACTGCGTTCAGAAGGAATTGCTGCTGCTGCTACCAGTTTAATCTCATCATCTTCCAATATTTGCTCCAATGATTCAGCGACTTGTACGTCTGGAAACTTTTCAATAAACTCTTCCACTTTCTTTGCATCGGGATCAAACACCCATTTTAAAGTGGCGCCAGCTTCAAGCAGGCCGTTGATCATACCGTTGATATGGCCATGATCCAATGCCGCGGCCGCAATTTGGAATTCTCCCTCTTTAACGACCGGGTTCGGCTTCCCCTTTGGTGCATAATTCATTCCGTCATTATTACCCATATTCATTCGCTCCTTTGCCAACACAATTTCATGTCTGAGTAATGGAAATAGAAACTAGCAGACTACCAGTTCCTATTTCCAACTTTCTTCATATCTCTTAAAACCAGTCTGAGTATCCCAGCTCTTTCAGGTTTTTAGCGGATGTTTCCAAGCAGTCAAATGGATCTACTCCATAAGTGTCATCTTGTTCAATAAGGAAGTATTGTGCTCCGCTTTCCAGACCCGCTTCCATAATTGCCGGTATATCCAGATTTCCTTCGCCAACCTCAGCAAACTCGATAAGGTTCGTAAACTTATGGAAGAATTTCTCCATGTCCTGCAGATCGTCTTCCTGTACATCCAGTTGACCGATTCGATAATCTTTCAGGTGAAGCAGGGAAATCCGGCCTTTGTATTCTTTCACAAATTCTACTGGGTTGACACCAGCTCTTTGAATCCAATGGACATCCAATTCAAATCCTAATCTTGTCGTGTTGTTTTTCATCAGATCCAGCAAATATTCTCCATCATATTTTTGGAATTCGATGTGATGGGTATGATAGTATAACTCGATTCCATGCTCTGCCAACCGTTCGGCCATTGCTTCTGCTCTGTCAATGAACGCCATGATTTCGTCCTTGTCGCCCATTATACTCAAAGGGAGCATTCCAATGCGGATAAAGTTGCAATCCAATGTTTTGCAATCTTGTACAATTTTATCAAAATCATTGATCAACGTTTCACCGGGTGCGCCCGGAAGCATCGGTTCAAGGCCTGCTGAAAGTGCCGCAATGTTAATATTAAATTCTTCACTGGCACGTTTCAGTTCGGCAACATTTTCTTCGGTCATAGGAATTTGCGAGACTTCTACTGCCCCAAACCCTAGCTCATGCAATTTTTTCATTGTTTCATAGGCACCGATCTCTTCTACCTTATTCTTCAACATCATCATTTGCACTCCGATTTTGCCTTTTGTCATTGGTATACCTCCATTGGGATTATTTGTTTTATTTCAGATGACCTGCGTATGGCACTGATCATTTCCATCGATGTTTGGGCTTCCTTCACATGGATGTAATCATCCGTGTCATTTTCAATGCAGGAGTAAAAGTGGTTGATTAAATTAGCATGGCTTGCCCCATAATAAAATTTCTTGCCTGGAAGCTTTTCATCTTCCATTATTCGCTCTTTTTGGCCGTCTTCACCCGTTGTAGTCAAGATACTATCTTTAATCGTCAGTTTTCCCTTTTCGAGGATGACTTGGAATTCTACCGAGGAATTCACCGCATTTGTCACCGTGGCGAAAAACAGCCCTGTGGCACCGTTCTCAAATTGGATATTTGCTGTAGCAGTGTCTTCTACATCGTATCCATAGTCAAATAGGTTATCGATGGATCCACGGATGGTTTTGATGTCTCCGCCAATAATTTGCATCAGATCCAATGTATGGATAGCCTGGTTGATCATCACACCGCCGCCGGACTGCCTCATGTTGCCTCTCCATGGTTTTTCATCATAGTAAGCCTTTGGCCTGAACCATGTGACCAATCCCTTGATACCTATTACTTTCCCGTACTCTCCGCTTTCTACTAGCTCCCTCAGTTTGAGGAAAGTTGCATTCATTCGGTTTTGGAAGCTGACGCAGATCTTTACATCTGTATATTTTTCCTCCAGATCCACTAAGAACATACCCTCTTCCGCATTCCGTGCCAGCGGCTTTTCTTGAAAGACATGGACACCTTTTTCCACGCAAGCTTTTGTAGCAGGATAATGAAGGTGATGCGGCAGGCAAATATGGACGCAATCCAGTGATTCCTTTTCAAGCATGTCTTCGTAGTTTGTATAAAAAGGCACTCCTGGAACGGCATTCTTCAGTGATTCTTCTATATCACATACCGCTGTCAACTCTGCGTGTGGACTTTCCTCGATAGCTGGTATATGGATTTTTGATATATCACCAAGCCCGATAACTGCTACCTTAAGCATTGGCTATGCCCCCTTCTCAGAAAACTTATCCAGACTGGCAAGAGAAAGTATTAGAAAAATAAAGGATATGCCCTCTATTTTTCTAATACAGATCTTCCTGCTTGTGATCCATTGCTTATTTTTCTTCTATGCGCTTATTCAATTCCTGAAGATATACTTCCTCGTCGACTGGAAGTTCCACTTCTTTACCTAACCAGCTGGACAGGTGGATGGCATTTGCCAAGGCAACTCCGTTGATGCCATCACTTCCCGGAGCAATCAGTGGCTCTCCATCTAGAACATTGGCAGCGAAGTTTTCCAATACTGCTACATGCTGGCCGCCCCAGACACTTTCAAACTCCAATACTTCTGTCTCATAAATATCATCGGTGCTTCCGCCCATGAAAATCTTGGCGACTTCCATCATGCTCATTGTTTTATTCATTTCCGGTTCCGGTGTCTTAAGGCGCTTGACAGTCACTTTCTTGCTGTCGTCCACCACAATCTTTCCATTGTCGCCTAAGATCTCAAAACGGTCGGTTCCGATTACATCATGTGTACATGTTACAAATACACCTGTTGCACCATTTCCATAGTCGAGCAATGTAGTTACTTCGTCTTCTACTTCGATATCTCTTTGGTAACCGTATTTCACGTTGGAATATACCTTCTTCGGCATTCCGGCAATCCATTGCAGAAGATCAAGCTGATGTGGTGCCTGGTTGACCAGCACTCCTCCGCCTTCACCTTCCCATGTCGCTCTCCATGCACTCTGGTCATAGTAGCCTTGTGGTCTCCACCATGTAGTAATAATCCAGTTTGTACGGCGAATATTGCCGATTTCCCCATTATCCACGATTTCTTTTACCTTCTGATACAATTCATTTGTTCTTTGGTTGAACATGATGGCGAATGTTACTTCTGGTTTGGTTGCTGCAAATTCATTCAGTTCTTTTACTTGTTTCGTATAGACACCAGCCGGTTTTTCTACCAATGCATGGATATCCCTTTTGAGAGATTCTATCCCCATTTCAGGGTGCAGGTAATGCGGTACTGTCGTGACAACCGCATCTACGTCCCCGCTATCCAGCATATCTATATAGTTGTCATAGAACGGAACATTCGGATACTTCTCTTCTGCTTCCTTTTTCTTTTCTGGATCGATATCACAGATTGCACCAATCTCCATGTTTTTTACTCTACCTTCAGTGATAAATCCTGCGTAGGCTCCACCTTGGGCTCCTAGACCAATAATACCTAGTCTTACTTTACTCATAGTCAATTCTCCTCACTATATATTTTTAGGCGCATACTGCGGTATTCCTTCGCCGTCACGCCTACTTTATTTTTAAAATAGCGGCTGAAATGCGAAGCGCTTTCAAACCCACTTTCACTAGCAACATCTTTCAAGGACTTCTTTGGTTCTGCTTCCAACAAATATTTTGCCTGCGTCAGGCGGGTACCCATTACATACTCCATAATGGTAAACCCGGTCATTTCTTTAAATACATGTGAAACATAGGATCTGCTGATATTAAGTGCTTCGGCAATAGAATCAATGGTCAATTTCTTCATGTAATTCATTTGAATATAATCTGCAATGTTCTCAGCATGTTCCGCTTTCTCCAATTTTTCACTGGGAGCTTTGATTGATTCCAAATCACCCAGACGATGCACAATCGTCAGAATCTGCAAAAGCAGCGCTTTCATTTCAAGTTCTGCATTCACATCACCTGGACGGAACGCCCGCTTCATCTTTTCCAACCGGCAAATTACTTTCTCCAACTGCTTGGATTCTTCGTTTTCTTTCGTCCGAATCAGGCAATGATGAAGCCTTTCGAACACTTCCAACAGGTATGAGCCACCGATTTCTCCCAATAAACCTTCTATCCACTGTGGTGAAAAGTGAATGATACTGCGAACATATTCACTATTCAGAGGAATATTTGGCTTATGTAATGCCAATCCATCCATCAGCAGAATATCACCAGGCTCCAAATCATAAATTTGGTTATGAATCAAGTACCTGCATGAACCGGAGTGAAATAGATAGATTTCATATTCCCTGTGTGAGTGATAATCGACATGATCCCAAATTTCATGAACCCGATAGTTCACAATTAAAGGTTCATCCAATGAAACTGACCTCCTCTGCGGAACTATCTCTATTATTTCACTTTTTGTAAGCAATTTCATTACCCAATATTGCTAACATTTCGCCAAAAATTGTCTGAGAATGCTTTTTAAAAAACCATACTGGACAATTTCTTGGGCAATTGATGTAAGTGCTTACAAGGTAATTATAAGGCAAACCGGCAGGATAATTCAGGATTATTATTGCAATACCAAGATT
The DNA here is from genome assembly GCF_042643265.1 of Virgibacillus sediminis. Lineage (NCBI taxonomy): Bacteria > Bacillati > Bacillota > Bacilli > Caryophanales > Bacillaceae > Virgibacillus > Virgibacillus sediminis. Next base: position 153,607 of record NZ_JBHRRZ010000038.1, read on the forward strand.
AAAATGTGCTTTTTCTATCTTTTTCGACAAGGATTCTAGTTTGGTAGTTGAAAACCAACAGCAGAATGAATTGGCTTGGAAAATTTATTACAAGAAAAGAAAGGGGAGTTGGATGGAAGTCTATCACCGATGGAAGAATCCAAACTAACTTTGTTTTAGTGGAGATACCCGCTTCGGAAAATATGCTTCGCTTTCCGCGGGCGGCTGGTAAGCCTCCTTGTGCTAGCGCACTGCGGGTCTCGCCTAGGCCTGTCCTCCCGCAGGAGTCTCCGCATATTTCCTCCGCTGGTTTACTGCAACACATGCGACTTTTGAGTTTAGTTTTTCTTAAGCCTTAATTTGTTAAGCCTAGGTTTTTCTATATATTTTTGATTCATCTCCCACGAGTAGTTCGAGCAAAAAAATAAGGCTGTCGAGTTCTCACGACAGCCTGGGAGCCTTGCACATGCAGGGCTCTGTAAACAGATTATTTTAAATGGTTTCTCTGAAAGCCGAGGATACCTTTTCGAATTCTTCATCACTGTCCAGTGGAGTGAAGTCTCCCTCCTCGTCGACTCTCAGGAAAAAGATGTCGATGTCTTCCTCGGACTCCTCTTGAATGTCCTCTACAAACCCGACGGCTACATACTGTGTGCCATCTATATCTTTTTTCGCCAGCACCTCCGCCTGGTGTTCCTGTTCACTTTCCTCGGTGATGGTGAAAATTTCACCTACTTCTACGTTATCCATGCAGCTTCACTGCTCCTTTTGATAAGATTTCCTGCAAATTCTGCAGAATAAAAGTTCTTATACTTCTTTTATTTCCAAAGAAGGGGAGGTTCATGCAGGGTAGAGGCATAAATTTTAACCGGCAGCTGAAAGGAGCATGGACAGGGACTGGGACAAGAGCGTTCACTCAAGGAAATCCCGAGCTAATTCAAAATCTTGTTTTTAATGGACATATATGCTTTTCGCTTCCTCTAAGCTATTATGCCACAGTCTCTATCCTCTACTATTCAATAGAAATGATGTTTTTCTGTTCGCGATCGATATTCCCATCTTGGTTCAGTACGACTTTTTCGCCATCCTTCAAGTTGGTGAATACAATCGGTGTAATGGTCGATTTGGCATTTTTGCCGATGAAGCTCAAGTCTGCCTTCAAGATCAGCTGGCCTGCTTCTACAATATCGCCTTCTTCCACCAATGCTTCGAATCCTTCGCCTTTCAAGTTGACGGTATCAAGACCGACATGGACAAGGATTTCCCTGCCGCCATCGGACTGGATGCCGATTGCATGCTTTGTCGGGAAAACGTTGACGATTTTTCCATTGACTGGAGAAACGACCTGTCCTTCTGCAGGCTCGATGGCAAATCCGTCACCCATCATTTTTCCTGAGAATACTTCATCTGGTACATCAGTAACCGGAATGATTTTCCCTTTCAGGGGAGAAATGATGTCTTCATGGACGAAATCATTTTGCAGCGCTTCTGGATTGACTTCCTCAATCTGCTGCTGTACTTCCTCCTGCTGGTCGGTTTCCACCGGGCGAGGAGTCTTTCCTGATATGATATCCTGCATTTGTCCTTTAATTGTTTCAGAACGTGGTCCGAAAATGGCTTGGATATTGTCGCCCACTTCCAGCACACCGGAAGCCCCCAGCCTTTTCAGCTCCTCTTTGTCTACGTCACTGATTGAGTTTACAGACACACGAAGACGGGTGATACATGCATCCAAATGGGAAATATTCTCCTGTCCGCCCATCGCATGCAGAACATTATAAGCAAGTTCTCCTTTTCCCGCTTTTCCTTCCATTTCCTTCTCCTGCTCTGCATCCGCTTTTTCACGGCCTGGTGTCATCAAATCAAACTTATAGATGAAGAAACGGAACAGGACGTAGTAGACAACAGCGAATATCAGACCGAGCACTATGGCAATCCACCATGGTTCTTGTCCCGGCAGGATGCCGAAGAGTATAAAGTCGATGGCGCCGCCAGAGAAGGTATAACCGATATTCACATCAAACATGGCCATCAGCACAAAGGCCAAACCATCAAGTACGGCATGAATGAAGAACAGGACCGGTGCAATAAACAAGAACGAGAATTCCAGCGGTTCTGTAATCCCGGTCAGGAATGAGGTCAATGCCGCCGAACCAAGCAAGCCGGCAACCGCCTTCTTCCTTTCCGGACGTGCAGCATGGTACATGGCAAGTGCGGCTGCAGGGAGACCGAACATCATGATTGGGAATTCACCAGCCATAAAGTTACCGGCTGTAATCTCCACACCATCCCTGAGCTGAGCAAAGAAGATAGTCATGTCGCCTCGGACAATATTTCCCGCTGCAGTAGTATACGAGCCGAATTCATACCAGAACGGTGCATGGAATATGTGGTGAAGACCGAACGGGATCAACAACCGTTTAATGAAACCGAAGAAGAACACAGCCAGATAGGTGCTTTCCTCCATCAGCCAGTGGGACGCACTGTTCATGGCTTCCTGGATTGGAGGCCAAATAATCATGAGCAGCAGTCCGGCTACAAATGATACAGCCGCCGTCATGATCGGCACGAATCGTTTACCGGCAAAGAAACCGAGGAATGACGGCATTTCGATATCATGGTAGCGCTGATAACAGAACGCCGCAATCAGCCCGACGATAATTCCGCCAAACACCCCTGTCTGCAGGGTAGGTATGCCAAGAACATTTGCATACCCCGGGTCGGACTCCACCATCTCCGGTGTCACTCCGATCCATGAGCCCATCACTTGATTGAGCACCAAGTAACCGACAAGCGCAGCAAGTCCCGCTGCACCATCTGCTGCCAAACCGATTGCTACACCGATGGCAAAGATAAGCGGAAGATTGTCAAAAATGATTCCGCCAGCATCTTCCATTACCGTGGCCAGAAGCTGTATCCATCCTGCTTCCAAGAACGGAAGATAATTAAGCATGGTATCCTGCTGGGCTGCATTACCGAACCCGAGCAGAAGCCCCGCTGCCGGCAGCAAGGCCACTGGCAACATCAGTGCCTTACCGACTTTTTGCAGGACACCAAAAGCCTTTTTCATAATAAAACCTCCAGTTAGTAAAGTAAGCGCTTAAAATGAAGCAGCATAGGAAAAGGAGAATGCCTAAATCCCTCCTAAACCCCAAAACACAGGCACAAACTGGCCCAGGAATTTACAGTTTTTTGGAACCATTAAAAAAGGCATGAGTAAAAAACCAGTCAACTACAAGTATGGGAGATATACTTCTCCTCCATACTTTAGACAGTTGATGATTTCCCACTCATGCCTGATCGAATCAGTTACACGTAAGAAAAATTATTATTCAAATTTAGTGCTAAGCCGCTGCAGATGCATCGTCAGATAAACCGCTTCTGCATCGTAGACGGGCTTCTTGAGTGCTTGCTGCATCACTTTAATCAGCTTCCAGGACAAATTATAGCACAACGGATACTCCGTTTTCAAGAGACTGGCGATTTTTGCCGGTTCATCCAGCTTTTCTCCCTGAAGTACCCGTTCAATGGTAAAACGGAGATGCCTGACAAGCCGAATGTATTCTACCCCGTCTCGGTTAATCGTAATACCCAGCTGCCGCTCGGTCAGATCAATCAATTCTGTGACGAGCTGGGAGTATTGATTGATATCGGAAATCGTCTTATTGGTAATCGCACTGTGGATATGGAGAGCGACAAAGCCTACTTCCCCTTCCGGAAGGTTAATTTCCAGGGACTGGTTGATGTAGTCCACTACGTCGGACGCTATCTCGTATTCAGCCGGATACAAGGCTTTCGTCTCTTTCAGGAAAGGATTCCTTATTTGCATCCCCCTGTTTAGCCGGTGGATTGCAAACATTAAGTGATCCGTGAGGGCCACATGCACCTGTTCATTGAGGATTGCATCTGTCCGCCCGCGGATCATCTCAATCGAAGAAATGATGGCATCCATCGTCTCTTCCTCCATCTGCGGCACCAGCTGTTTATACTGCTCCTGCTCTTCTTGGCTTCGGAGGACAAATAACTTTTCAATCGTCTCTGCTTGTATCCTGTCTTTTTTCTTTTTATTAAAACCGATCCCTTTGCCGATGACAACGACTTCCTGCTGGTCTTCGCCTTCTGCGATCAGCACATTATTATTTAAAACTTTATTGATCAAATAGCTGCTCACAATTTTTATCCCCTTAAGCCTGACAGATTACTGATTGATCATACCACCGTATATGCGATTTTTCCAGTGGTCAGATGGACATTGATTTGGACGGAAAAATTAGCAGCATTAAAAAACCGGGAGGATCTCCCGGTTTGATGCATTATTTACCCAAGGCCTTCTGATCGACGATAAGTTGGACATTCGGATGCTGATGAAGGATGGAAGCAGGAAACTCCTCACTTACTTCTCCCTCCACCAGCCGTGCGAGTGCTTCCCTTTTATTCTCACCTGATACAAGCAACAGTATTCTCCTGCTGTCCATGATGGTGGCAATTCCCGCAGTGATTGCCTGTTCCGGCACCTCCTCCAGAGAGGAGAAGAACCTGGCATTTGCCTTTCGGGTGGAGTCTTTCAATGTTACTACATGTGTTCTGCTGCCAAAGGATGTGCCCGGTTCATTGAAGCCAATATGGCCGTTCATGCCCAGGCCGAGAAGCTGCACATCCACATAGCCGGCATTCCGGATTTTTTGTTCATAATCCCGGCATTCCTTCTGCAGATCGTCTGCCGCCCCATTTGGCAGATGGGTATTGGCCCTTGATTATCTACATGTTGAAAGAATTTTTCCTTCATATAATAGTGATAACTGTTGGGGTCGTCCTCACTTATTCCGACATATTCGTCGAGGTTGAAGCTGGAGGTATTCTTAAAAGAAAGATTACCTTGCTCAAACTGGCGGATCAAAAATTGATAGACCCCCTCCGGCGTGGACCCTGTCGCCAAGCCGAGCACTGGATGTGACCGCTCTTTCACCTGCTCCATGACGATTGTTCCAGCCTTTTCACTCATTTCTTGATAGTCTCTCACTTCTATGATGTCCATTATTCCTGCTCCTCCCGATACCCTATCACTCCACGGCAGATAGTATATTTGATATTCAACTCATCATCCAGAAGCAGCAGGTCGGCATCCTTGCCAACTGCAATGCTGCCCTTTCGATCAAACATACCAAGCTGTTTGGCCGGATTGGCGGATGCCATTTGAGTGACAGCCTCCAGTGTCGCTCCTTCAAGCCCCAGCATCCTTTTTGCACCATCTTTCAGTTTCAGGATGCTTCCGGCCAATGTTCCATCCTCAAGTACGGCACGGTCTTCCGTCACCTTCACCGGCTGGCCGCCAAGTTCATAATCACCAGGAGATAAACACTTGGCCCGCATGGCATCGGTGATCAAGATCAGCCGCTCGGGGCCGACATTCTTATAAATAATCTCCAACATCTCTGGAGCAACATGAATGCCGTCTGCAATCAATTCAGCCCTAAGATCCTTGAGCTGAAATGCAGCACCGACCACTCCGATGTCCCTGTGGTGAATGCCTGACATGGCATTGCATAAATGAGTAACCTGACGGACACCCGACTCGACCGCCCTCTTCATTCCAGCAAAATCTATCCCGGTGTGGCCCGCTGAGACATTGATCCCCTCATCCGCCAACATGCGGATGAATTCTCCATCGGCATCATGCTCAGGTGCCATGGTGATTGTTTTTATCCGATGGCCCGAAATTTCCTGCCATTTCCGAAAAAGGGAAAGATCCGGCTGGATGATATGCTCCACAGGCTGGGCGCCCGCCCGTTCCTTCTCCACAAACGGCCCTTCCAGATGCACACCAACCATTTCGGCATGCCCGGGCTTCATCTGATAAGAAGCAACATTGGCAAGTGCCTGTTCAATGGCTTCCTGTGACTGGGTGATAGTAGTCGCCAGAAAGCTGGTGGTCCCTTCCTCCGGCAGCACACTTGCAATGGAATCAAGCGCATCTTCCGTAGCATCCATAACATCTGCACCATTCGCTCCGTGGATATGTCCATCAATGAAACCCGGAACAGCCTGATAGCCGCTGCCATCAATGAAATGGGCATTCTGCGGAAATTCCGATGGCGGCTGTTTATATATTTCAGCAATCCTGCCATTGTCTAAAAGTATGGAGCCATTATGGATGACTTCTTGTTCCTTGTGGATGGTCGTATTATGAATGAACAGCTTTCCCAACAGCATCCTCCCCTTCCTTGCCACCGTTCTTTATCAGCTACTTAAAGTCTAAACTGCAGAAGCATTTCTATCAAGTGATTGGAGAGACAGATAATGTTCTGTGGTGTTGATGGGATTAAGGGGGGGATTGCATGCTGGGGATGTGGATGTAGGACACGAGTTGGGGTACTTGGCGCCCGAGTGGGAGCGGGGGGGCACAAGTTGCGGTGCTTGGCGCCCGAGTGGGTGGGTGTGAGGCACGTGTTGCGGTGCTTGGCGCCCGAGTGGGTGTTGGAGGGAACATGGTAATTTATATGAGTGTTAATTTATTTCCTTACCCTCTCTGGTGTTCATCTCCATTTTGCCTTTAACCTTTCCAGCATATCCCGTGCTGCTTGTTCTCTTTCTTCTGTTAACTCATAATCGATTGCTACATTTGCAAGTGTTCCATTCTCTAACTCGATATCCAGCCAGACACCGTCTCTCGTACCTTCTGGAAGATCAGCTGCAGGGACAACGATCTCTGCTTCATCGTTTTCCATGAGGATAACAGCATACTCCCCTTCCATGCGGTCGACAACTGCTTTCACACTGACCGAGACTCCATCTTGTTGCAAAGGATATCCGGAGAGCAATGTGGACAAATGCAATAGGGACGTCAGCAATATTTTTCCTGCGATAATATGGGTCATAATCTCACCTCCTTTTTTTCCATTATTTCAGGGTTTTACCAAAAGCGCATCTTGCCAAAATATAGAATTGGCCTCAAAAAACATAGATGAACTGCAATTTCATATAGGAAAAACAGCAAAACCAAATGATGTAATCATGAGAAATCTATAATTCATCCTTTTTCAAATTAATTTGCCTGGGCTATGGAATTAATCTGCTAGAATCTGGAATAAGAGTTTGATAACCTATAAAATAAATAATAGACAGACGGGAGGTAGGGAATTGTACCGGAGAGTTTTCATGCCAATCATATTTGCCTTCCTGCTAGCTGCCTGTGGGGAGGAGACCGGGCAAGACACATCAGAAAGCGCAGAGCAGGCAAATACAGGAGAAAATCAGACGGAAGAAGTTCAGGAAGAGGAAAACGAGGAACCGGAAACAACTGAAGGAGAAGACATAGAGACAGACAATAACATAGAAGCCGAGACTCCTGCAGACGAGCCAGATGAATCGGCAAGTAATGAGCCGTTATCCGACCTGGAGGTTCATTATATTGATGCCGGACAGGCGGATGCTACCCTGCTCCAGTATGAAGATGGCAGTGAGGAATACAGCATCCTCTACGATACCGGCGACTGGCGCAGCAATAACGTGGTTCAATATCTGTCCACACAGGATATATCAGAGATTGATGTCCTCGCTATAAGCCATCCGGACGCGGATCATATCGGGCAAATGGAAGAAATCATCGGCACCTATCCAGTGGGAGAGGTATGGATGACTGGAAATGAAAGCACCTCCCAGACTTTCCAGAGAGCAATGGAGGCGGTACTGGCAAGTGATGCAAGCTATGAGGAGCCACGGGCAGGCGACGAGTTTGCCATCGGGCCGCTGGAAATTGATGTCTTATACCCTGATACCATCTCCGGCAACAGCAATGAGGAATCTCTCTCATTGAAATTCACCTATGGGGACATCGAATTCCTGTTCACCGGGGATGCGGAAAGAGATGGAGAGCAATATATGATGAACAGTGAAATAAGTGTGGACGCAGACATCCTGCAACTGGGACACCACGGCTCCAACACATCCAGCGCTCCGGCCTTCATCGATGCGGTAGACCCCGAAGTGGCAATCTACAGTGCCGGTGAAAATAACAGCTATGGACATCCTAGTCCGGAGGTGGTTTCGGCCATCCAAGACAGGGACATTGAATTGTATGGCACCGACATCCATGGGACAATTGTAGTTACCACGGACGGCCAGGACTACAGTATTGCTACCCGGGCGGACGGCACCATCAGTCCGGAAAGCACTGGTGCCACCGAGCAGACGGAAACAGAGCAAGCGGAGGATCAAACGGAAGCGGATGGAGAACAAAGTACAGCAGATGGATGCATAAATATCAATGAAGCGTCAGAGGAAGCAATCCAGGAAATCATCCATATCGGGCCTGAGCGTGCAGGTGAGCTTATTGAACGCCGCCCTTATAACTCAGTGGAAGGCCTGGAACGCATCAATGGCATCGGCCCAGCCAGGATAGACGATATCAAAGCCGAAGGAAAAGCATGTGCATAGAATAGGAGGAAAAAAATGAAAGGCATAGTGGACCGATTTGAGGATAATGATAAAGCCGTCATTCTCCTAGAAGAAATCAAGGAAGAGCTGATTGTCGATCGGAGTGAGCTTCCAGCTGGAAGTGATGTAAATACAGTACTTCGGGTGGAGGAGCGGGACGGCGAATACCGTGTGATGTCAAAGGATGAAGAACAAACCGATGAACAGTCCGGCAAATCATCCGACCTAATGGCCAAGTTACGTGCAAAAAGCAAGGGAAGCAAATTTAAGAAGAAGTAGATTGGGCAATTTTTGAGCATGGCGGCGTCCAGTGAACGGCGGTGAGGCACGAGTTCCTGCTTTGGCGCCCGAGTTTTTTTAGAAAGCAAATAAGCGCAGCCGCTCCGGCTGCGCTTATTTGTTTCTACTCATGTGCCTGATCGTAGGCATTCACTTCAAACAGATCGATCAGTTCAATATCGGGATGCTTGTCGCGGAACCAATTAAGGGAGAACTCATTTTTGAACAGGACTACTGGGTTGTTTTCCCGGTCCCGTACAAGCATATTCCGCTCATCGAAAAGGGAGTCGTCGACTTGCTCCTCTTTCATCCAGCGTGGTATTCTGTCGCCGATCGTCTCGAGAAGCACTTCGACATTATACTCATTTTTCATCCGATATTGGAATACTTCATACTGCAATTCGCCGACGGCACCCAATATAAATGATCCCCCTCGGCTGCCATGGAAGAGCTGGATGGCTCCTTCCTGTACAAGCTGTTCGATCCCTTTATAGAACTGCTTCGATTTCATGACGTTTTTGGCGGAAACACGCTTGAACTGCTCTGGCGGGAACTGGGGCAGTTCGTTATATTCAAAGCCGCCCTTGCCTTCTGTCAGCGTATCACCGATTTGATACATGTTCGGATCATAGATGCCGATGATATCACCCGCATAAGCTTCCTCTACTGTATCGCGTGAGGAGGCGACAAACTGTTGGGATTGGGCAAGCTTGAGTTGCTTGCCGGTCCGTGACAGAGTGACACTCATTCCTCGCTCGAATTTGCCCGAGCAGACACGCAGGAAGGCTACACGGTCACGGTGGGCAGGGTTCATATTTGCCTGGATCTTAAAGACAAAACCGGAGAAATCCTGATTATCCGGGGAAACAAGTCCTTCCGTTGATCTCCTCGGAGCAGGAACTGGCGCCATGTTTATGAACGTATCGAAGAAAGTGTCCACCCCAAATGGCGCCAAGGCACTGCCGAAGAACACCGGTGTCTGTTCACCAGAAAGTACGGAATCCAAGGAAAAATCATCTCCTGCTTCTTCCACTAAAGAAAACTCGTCCTTAGCAGCCTGGTACGATCCTTGGGAAACGAGATCCTCATATTCCGGCTGATCCAGTTCGCTATATGGAATGTAGGTCTCCTCTTCGTTTCCGTTATATTGAATGAACCGCTCATTCTGCCGGTCAAAGATACCGAGGAAGCGTTTGCCCATCCCAGCCGGCCAGTTCATCGGGTACGTGCCGATATCCAGCACTTCTTCAATTTCCTCCAAAAGTTCTAGAGGCTCTCTGCCCTCCCTGTCCAGTTTGTTAATGAATGTAAAAATCGGGATGCCACGCATGCGGCACACCTTAAATAGCTTGAGCGTCTGAGCCTCGATCCCCTTTGTGGCATCGATGATCATGACCACACTGTCCACTGCCGTCAGCGTCCTGTACGTGTCCTCACTAAAATCCTCGTGGCCTGGAGTGTCAAGAATATTTACCCGATAGCCGTCATAGCGAAAGTTCATGACACTGGAAGTAACGGAAATTCCACGCTGCTTCTCAATTTCCATCCAGTCCGATGTCGCAAACTTTCCGGACTTCTTTCCTTTTACTGTCCCTGCCGAGCGAATCAAATTACCGAACAGCAAAATTCGTTCGGTAAGCGTTGTTTTCCCAGCATCTGGGTGGGATATGATGGCAAACGTCTTCCGCTGGCCAACTTCATCTCCAATACTCATGTTAAAAAATTCCCTTCTCTATATAGTAAGCACTCGCTTGTACTCTTCTCTTTAATTTGGACCGGAGCTTTCATCTGCCGGCACAACGAAGGCCCCCAAGCAAGGGGGCCCGGTCTGTATTTATAATCTTTCTCCATTTTTCAGGCGTTCAATAAATTCGTTCAGATCTTCCTTCTTGACTCTCCAGTGCCGGCCAATTTTAAATCCGGGAATCTTCCCGTCCTGCACCAGTTTATAAGTGGTCATTTCACTTAGCTGCAGATATTCTGCCACTTGCGAGACCGTCATGATTTCCCTTTCCATAAAAGTGCCTCCAAATTCCTAACATACCACCATCATACCATAAACCTTGCCCTTTTTTAATAACTTTATCAGTCAATTATACTCAGTTATAAAACATTATACTCATTATAAAGAAAAAGTGCATTTTATAGATTTGGCATGAAAATAGAAGTAAAGTGGCGAATTTGAAAGCATATGGTTAATGTTCGCGTTTTCTTAGCATTTTGCAACCAACAAAGCCTATGGTATGATTCGTGTTATTGAAAGCGGAAATGACTTCTGTCAGGGGCAGAAGTAATCTATAACTATATTAAAGAGAGGTGCTTTTATTGGATATACAAACAATTAAGCAACAATGGTTCGGCAACGTCCGAGGCGATATTTTGGCCGGGATTGTTGTAGCGCTGGCGCTGATTCCGGAAGCTATCGCTTTCTCCATCATCGCCGGTGTCGATCCGATGGTCGGATTATACGCATCCTTTACGATGGCAGTCGTCATCGCATTCGCCGGAGGCAGACCGGGAATGATTTCTGCCGCCACTGGTGCCATGGCTCTGCTGATGGTCGACCTTATTGCTGATCATGGACTACAGTATTTACTTGCAGCAACTATTCTTACCGGTATTATTCAGATTTTATTCGGTATCTTTAAATTGGCGAAAGCAATGAAATTTGTACCGCGTTCTGTCATGGTAGGCTTCGTCAATGCTTTAGCAATCATGATTTTCATGTCGCAATTGCAGCATTTTGTCGGCGAAACATGGGTAATGTACGCGTTGGTGGCATTGACTCTTGCTATCATCTACCTTTTCCCCAAAGTAACCAAGGCAGTACCTTCCACTTTGGTCGCGATTGTGGTAGTTACCGCTATTGCGATCTTCGGAAATTTGGGAGTGGGTACGGTTGGTGATATGGGTTCCTTAACCCAGCAGCTTCCGGTATTCCTGATTCCATCCATTCCGTTTACATGGGAAACATTGATGATCATCTTCCCATATTCCCTATCTTTGGCGATTGTCGGCCTGCTTGAGTCCTTGCTGACTGCGAATATCGTTGATGATATGACAGATACAGAGAGCAACAAGAACCAAGAAAGCCGCGGACAGGGTATTGCCAACGTGGTTACCGGATTTTTCGGCGGGATGGCCGGCTGTGCGATGATCGGCCAGTCCGTCATCAATGTAAAATCCGGTGGTAATGGACGTCTTTCAACCCTGGTAGCTGGTGTCTTCCTCATGTTCCTGATTATCGCCCTCGGCGGTGTGGTGGTTCAGATTCCAATGGCAGCTCTTGCCGGTGTCATGATCATGGTATCGATCAGTACATTTGACTGGTCCTCTGTCAAGAATCTTGGCAAGCTCCCTAAGACGGATGGCGCTGTCATGGTGACTACTGTTGCGATTGTGCTTGTCACCCACAACTTATCCATTGGTGTACTTGCAGGTGTACTCTTGAGTGCTATCTTCTTCGCCGCTAAAATTTCTAAGGTGAAAGTAACAGAAGAACTGGTTTGGACGGAACAAAAGAAAATCTACCATGTAGACGGACAGCTTTTCTTTGCTTCTGTCAATGATTTCCCAGGGAAGTTCAATTATACAGATACAGTCAAGGAAGTAGAAATCGACCTGACAAACGCCCACCTCTGGGATGACTCGGCAATTGGAGCACTTGATAAGATAGAAATGAAATTTGAGCAAAACGGCATTCACGTTTCCTATACAGGCTTGAATGCGGAAAGCAAGCAGCTGAAAAGCAAGATCGGCGGGCTTTCCAACGCATCCGGGCACTAGAATGACGAAAAAGCCAGCCTGTCCCATAAGATTGGGACGGCTGGCTTTTTGATCTGTTTTGTTAAATAGCGGAAAAGTAATGCTTAGAATATAAGAGAGAGAGAGAGAGAGAAGTTTTTAAGATTTTTCTATGGGAAAAAGATGAAAGTAGACGTTTATAACATCTAAATCAATGGAAAACGTGTATAATCAAATACGTGTTCCAATCGCTCTTGTAAGAAAAAGAGTGATCATCAACTCAGAGGTGAAACATACATGGACTTTACAATCGGGCCAAGAATGGTTAAAACCGGATTGGCTGTAGCTTTGACATTAATGGTGACCTCCCTCCTTTCCCTGGAGCTTGGGTTCATCGGGGCGATCGCCTCCATCATGGCCATGCGTCCGTCGATCATGCGCTCCTTTACCTACATCAAGGACGTCGCTCTTGCGAATACGGTCGGCATCGTCTTCGCTATTCTCGGAGCAATTCTGCTCGGCACGGAGCCAATAGCCATCGGATTCGTAGTAATCATTTCCATTGCAGTGGTAATTAAACTGGATCTGGAAAGTACCGTAAACCTGGTCGTATTGATGGTTGTCACCCTGATGGCATCCAGTACCGGCAATGAAATCGATTTGCTCTACGCTTTACAAAGGGTAAGCCTTGTGGCAATTGGTGTACTATCAGCTTTTGTGGTAAATGCACTCATTTTTCCGCCAAATCATAAGAAAATGCTATATAAGATGATTAAGACTTCCAGTGACCGCTCCCATCTGCTGTTGCGGGCGATTCCAAATAAGAAAATGAGCATTCCGCAGATGAAGGAAGACGAGGAAACTTTGGAAGAGCAAAATAAAAAAGCAAGAGATTATTATCAAGTGATTTATGATGAGCGGAATCGAATGTTCATTAAGGAACGGCTGAGTTTTCTCCGGACCATTGTTGTATATAAGCAGATGATTGTTGTGCTTGAAAGACAGTACACATTGATTGAAAGCCTCGATCGGAAGCTGAGTGAGATTGAGGAAATGTCGGAAAATAAGTCGTTCCTCATCAAGAAGCTGATGGAAGAGATCAATAACTATAGCGAGAATATCATGATGATGTTTGAAGGGAAAATCATCCTGGATAAGGACTTGCAGCGTGAGACGAAGTCGGCAATGAGGTTGACGATTAATGATCTGATTACTGAACTGCAGGGCTCTGATTTCCAGAAGTGGACGAAAGTCTTCCCTGTCGCCAACAGTATCATTGATTTGTTTACAGAATTGGAGAGGCTGGAAAAATTGGTGCGCGTTTATCAAATGAAGGAAGAGAAAAAGTAGTTGGATAGTGTGGTGCTGGCGCCCGAGGGAGCTGGGGTGCCGCACGAGTTTTGATGCTGGCGCCTGAGTGTAAGGTGCTGAGGCCCGAGTACGGAAGGCTAGCGCCCGAGTGAGACTGGTTGAAGCTCGAGTTTGGGTGCTGGCGCCCGAGTATAGCAAATGGGGTCCGGATGAATTTCCGGGCCCCATTGTCATTTAATTGACTATCTTTCCTTAGCGAGCACCACTGCCACATAAAAAAAGCCTCGGCAACAGACGAGGCTCTCTGAATCTATCCATTTTTAGTTTTCTGCTGCTTTCTCCGCTGGATCATCCCCCGGACGACATCCGGCCACTGATTCGGTTGAGGCATTAAGTGGAGTGTGTGGTGCTGCAGCCCGAGTAAGCATGGCTACGGCACAAGTTGCGGGGACTGGCGCCCGAGTGAACATAGCTACGGCACGTATATGCCGCTCCGCCATTATTCCATATAAAACCCGGGGTGCATTTCCCCCGGGTCCATTTACTAAGAATCTTTATTTCTTGCCGCCGCATTCAGCGAGCAGCATAGCGAACAGGGCGCTGCGCACGGGCATTTGGTCCAGCACGACCTGTTCATGATTGGCATGGGCCCCATCTCCTACAGGGCCAAGGCCATCCAAGGTTGGTGCGTGTGGGGCCGTGTAGTTGCCATCGCTCGCACCGCCGCTGGCCATTTCGGTCAGTTCGAAACCAAGGTGGTCTTTGGCCAGCTTTTTAGCTGTGGCGAATAGATCGGCAACTCTGTCCGTACGCTCGAGAGGAGGACGGTTGATACCGCCCTCCACCTGGATTTTTGTACCTTCCAGCTTTGGCTCCAGATTACGGATAAGCGGCACCGCCCGCTCCAGCTCCTGCTCGGACTCCACGCGCAGGTCGACTTCCGCCCGGGCCTTTTCGGCTACTACGTTACTTGCGCTGCCTCCTTCGATTTTCCCTACGTTGAAGGTAGTTCCCGTCTCCAGGTTGCTATGGGAATGGAGGTAAAGGGTCTGATGGGCGATCTCCTCGATAGCGCTCACCCCTTTAGCCGGATCCATGCCCGCATGAGACGGCTTTCCGGTCACTTCAATATGGAATACACCAAGACCTTTCCTTGTTGTCTTCAGGCTGCCTTTCTCCGACATGCCCGGTTCCAGTACAAAGACGAACTCACTTTGTTCCGCCTCTTCCTCGATCATTTTTTTAGAGGAAGGATTGCCAATTTCCTCATCGGAATCGAAAAGGAATACTACCTTTTTATTGAGCTTGATGCCTAAATCCTTCAGCGCCTTGACGGCAAATATCCCTTGGATCAGACCACCTTTCATATCAAATACGCCCGGGCCATAGGCTTTGCCGTCCTTGATGGTGAATGGCATTTTCTTAATGGTATCACGTGGCCAGACCGTATCCATATGGGCCAGGACGAGAATCTGCTCCTCTCCCTCGCCCCATTCCGCTTTCACATGATTTCCGTAAATGGCATTTTCAATGATGGTGCTCTTGCCGCCGGTCAGGTCCTCAAAGGTTTTCGCAACCCAATCGGCTACCTTATCGACTAATTCCTTATCGAGAGATGGTGATTCCTTTTCTACTATTTTTTGCAAGTAATCTACCATCATCTCCTCATCCTGTTTCAGTTGGTCATAAATTTCCCTCAAACATTTGCCTCCTTTGCCTGAAGAAATCTATTCGATTCGGTGAAGCACCACTTCCGGATACTTCAGCATCGCTACACCATCCTCATAGCTGCTTCCCTGATAAGGAGGATTCTCTTCTCCTTTCAGATTGCGGACAATGTAGGTCATAAAGTCGCAGCCTGCCTCATAGGCGTGGAGATAACCTGCGCCGAAACGGGGATTTACCTCGGAAAGGTAGAACTTCCCATTATATTCAAAGCAGTCGATATCGATCGGACCGGCAAATTCCGCTTGGGAAATAAAGTCCTGGACAAGTCCTTGCAATTCTTCATTTCTCACGGAAATTGACTTGCTGGTGGCGCCGCCTGTCATTTCAAACTTCTCCTTGATGAACAGGTCCACCAATTCTCCACTGACCATATCTATATAGGCATCCACCCCATATTCACGGTCTTTGAGATGCGGCTGGATGATGTACTCCCCCTCTTGGGATAACGCATCCTCCAGTTCAGCCTCCGACTCGACTATCTGGACACCTTGACTGGCTTTGCCATCTTCCGGCTTGACTACCATTGGGAAGTCCAGTTCCCCTCTTTCCAATCCAGCCTTTGCATCTTTCAGCAAATTATAGGTCGGTACTCCAGGAAGACTCCGCTCTTTCAAATATTCATAGGTTTTCAATTTATCGCAGCACATTTCCACGATTTCCAGTTTGGAGAGTACCAAGGTCACACCTAGTTTGTCAAACTTTTCCTTGTGTTGGGCAAGTAATGGAACTTCCTCATCAAGCACAGGAACAATGCCCTTGATGTCATGTTTGCGGCATACCTCCAACACTTCATCAATATATCCCTCTTCGTCCGTCCGAGGAATTACTTCCGCCTCATCTGCTGTATATAAAGAGGGAGAATATTTATCCCAATCGGCAGCAATCACCTTGCCGCCCCCTTCATTTTCTAATGCTTTTTTCAAGTATTGCACAAATTTCACTCTGCTTCCTGTACTGCATATTAGAATATTCATGGTAGCCTCATCCTTATCTTTAAATTTTTAACTAATTAACCTGTACCTTTTTTCTTTTTGTTGTTATATATTACTCTTTTGCTTTAAAACGAAACATTTAGGGTAAAGGAAATACAAAGAAATTTATTATTTTCCCAACAAATCGTAAGAAAAGGAGGACTACCATGGGACTTTCCAACATAGGGATACCCGGCCTGATTCTCATTCTAGTTATCGCTTTGATCATCTTTGGACCGAAAAAACTGCCGGAAATTGGCAAAGCATTCGGGGAAACACTGCACTCCTTCAAAAGAGCAGCAGCTGATTTAATGGAGGATGATGATACTGCAGAAAAACCTAAAAAAGAACAATCTTGATATTAAAAGGGCTAGGACCTACTAAATTGTTTCTATCAAAAGTGTAACGATGCACGGAATCAGCGGAGGAAATATGCGCAGACTCCTGCGGAAGGACAGCTCTAGGCGAGACCCGCAGTACGATAACATAAGGAGGCTCACCTAGGCCCCCTGCGGAAAGCAAAGCATATTTCCGCAGCGGGTTCTAGTAAAGTATATATTTCCATACATACGGTTATACTTTAGCTATAGAACAATTCTCCATACGCATGATAGTAAAGGAGCCAGTGCCATGGGACTATCCAATATCGGAATACCCGGTTTGATTCTCATCCTGCTCATCTCCCTGATCATCTTCGGGCCGAAGAAACTCCCGGAGATCGGTAAAGCATTCGGCGAAACACTCTCCTCGTTCAAAAAAGCAACCAGCGAAATCATGGACGACGAGAAGCCGACAGAAGAACCAAAGAAATAATAATCAAAGAAACAGGCCGTCAGCGGCCTGTTTTTTCTGAGCAGGATAATATAAAATTGCAGCCTTCCTTCGTCTCCTTTTACCTCTTTCCAAAATGATGAACAGCTTTTTTCAATGATTGTATATCCTCTTCCATATTCACCAGTTTCTGATCCACCATTTCACCAGCATCATCCAAGCCCTGATTATAGAAGTACGGTCCGATTTCTTTCGTGATAAAGTCAAGAAAGTTCTCTGCTGCCAGATTACCCAAGTTCTCTCCATGTTCCTCTTCAAAGTAACCCTTTATATTTTCAATCATTTGGTTTTTTTGTGACTTGTTCCAGTCTGATATCCACTTAATCCCTCCTATCTTGCCGCCGACCTATTTCGGAGACATATAAAGACAGGGATACGACATCGATAGTGACTCGTATCCCTGGTCAGCATGAAAGCTTATGCTGTTATCTACTTAAAAGACAATCGTTTTATTGCCATGGACTATGATGCGGTCATCAAGATGCCATTTCACCGCACGGGCCAGAACACTGCGCTCGATCTTCTGCCCGATCTTTTTCATGGCATCGACATCGTCGTGGTGGTTCACCCTTCCAATATCCTGCTCGATGATCGGCCCTTCATCTAAATCATTTGTTACATAGTGGGACGTTGCACCAATCATCTTTACCCCGCGCTGGTAGGCACGCTCATATGGCTTTGCTCCTACGAATGCCGGGAGAAAAGAGTGGTGGATATTGATGATTCTGTTCTCAAAGCTTTCGACAAAGTCCGGTGTCAGGATCTGCATATACCGGGCCAATACAATCACATCAATATCATACTCGGCCAGCAATTCCTTCTGTTTCTCCTCGACTTGCCTGCGTATTTCTTTATTTGCCGGTATGTAATAGAACGGAATTCCCAGCGATTCTACCATTTCACGGGCATCTTCGTGATTACTGATCACCAGACCGATATTGGCCATCAGATCACCGGACTGCCATTCCCATAGCAATTCCAATAGTGCATGAGGTTCCTTGGATACGAAGATCGCCATGTTTTTGATTTCACTCACATACATGATCTTCCAATCCATTTGGAATTCTTCTGCAATTGGCTGGAAATCCTCTTCCAATTTTTTGGACTTCTGGATCAGATTCGGGCAGTCAAATTCGATACGGATGAAAAATTCCCCGCCCATCGGGTCCATTGTATACTGATCGGATTCTACAATATTCGCTCCATGCCCCTGCAGGAACTGGGATACTGCGGCTACGATTCCCGGCCGGTCCGGACAGTTGATCAGGAACCGTGCACGATCAGCATTCTTCTGTTGATAATTCTTTAGTGTTTCTTTTGCATAACTAGTCATATTTCTTCCCTCTTCATTCTTTAATTTATCTTCTACTTTATTTGATTTGCCGGGCCTGGTCAAGACTATTACAGCCATCACTCTATAAAAATACCAGATACAAAATTGCAGCAATACTACCGGCCCTGATTCACTTCCTTCATTTTAGGTTATATATATAGAAGCAGGAGGTGACCGCATGTATAAAAAAAGTTTGGCAATTGCATATATCCTATGGTTTTTCCTTGGTCAAATCGGTGTCCACCGTTTCTATACAGGCAGGGCCGGGACTGGTATCATCCAGCTGCTCCTTGGAATCAGCGGCTGGGCGACAACAGCCATCCTAATAGGTTGGATTCCGCTGGCGATTCTGTGGGTTTGGCTCGTGATTGATATCTTTCTTATCCCAGGGATGTGCCGAGATCCGAAATAATGCTAAAAGGGAGCTTTGCGGTCATGCCGCAAAGCTCCCCTTATATGTCACTATCTCAATTATTTCCCGGGAAATTAGTTTGTTTTGTCGAACCCCGTTTTTACTTTTCTCCTTTTTCCAATGGCAGGGATGGATCTTCCGTCCACTCAGTCATCGAACCGTCATACATTGCTACATTAGTTTGTCCCAATTTATTCAATAGCAGGGCATTCCAGGTGGCGGCAATTCCACTGCCACAGTAGGTAATGACCTTTTTATCGGGATCTAATGCGCCAGCCTTCTCAAAGTTCTCTCTGATTCTGTTATCTTCCAGAAGCTCCTGTGTTTCCGGATTGGAATGGGACCCGAAAAAAACATGTTCACTGCCCGGGATCCGGCCGCTTCGCTTATACGTATTGGTCTCGCCGCGAAAGTCCGCTTCAGAGAGACTATTGATCAGCACAACATCGTCATCCTCCATCGCCTTCTTCACATCTTCCTTGGTCGCAAGCATCTCGGGCCTGCGCTCTCCGGTAAAGTTGGCTTTTGGATAAGAACCTGGCTCGGTTGAGACAGGACGGACTTCTTCTTTCCATTTGGAAAATCCGCCTACGAGTACAGCAACATCATCAAATCCCTCATACTTCAGCTGCCATGCAAGACGGGAAGCCCAATCATTCGCCACGGTGGACGTGCCCACCTCTGCGCCCCGGTCATAAACAACGGCATATGTTCCGTCACCTACACCAAGTTCACTGATTTTCTCCACGAACTGCTCCCTCGGTGGTATCGTAAAGGCAAAAGGGGCATCTGGGTGTGACAGCTCCTTATATAGATCGGCATAGACCGCACCTGGTATATGCTCCTCGTCATAGGCTTCCCTGCCTGACCAAACTTTGTAGTATCCTTCGGTAGGCTTCAGATAAGTGGTTGCATCCAAGATACGGAGTTTTGGATCATCCAGCCTTTCTTCCAGCCACTCAGTAGCTACAAATAACGGAAATCCTGCCATCGTTAATCTCCTCCTAAGGTGAAATTTTTCTGATAAAATTTGTCGGTTTAATTGGAATATAACACTATACCTCCCTTCCATCAAACAAGATGCCGTTTCAAACCAAAAAGACCGGAACAGCTTCTACTGTTTCCGGCCTTATAAGAAATGAGGAAGCAATTTTATCCAGCCTTTCCATACCGCCTCTCGTGTCTGTTTCCAAGGTACCTTAGGATGAAATACTGGGCAATTATACCGGCAACCAGCAAGACAATACTGCTGCCAACTACGGTGTATAGGAGATAAAGGACACCAGCAATTCCGGCAGGGACTAGTGCGTATGGAATCTGGGTATTTACATGGGCAATATGATCGGACTCCGAGAAAATTGATGCCATCACCGTTGTATCAGAAATTGGCGAGACATGGTCACCGAATATGGCACCGGCAAAGATGGCCCCAATCATGATGGGAATAAGTTCCTCCCCGCCCATCGTATAGCCAAGGGGGACAGCGATTGGTGTCAGGATGGACATCGTTCCCCAGGAAGTACCGGTTGCAAACGAAATGAACATGGCTATCACGAACACTAGAAATGGGAGGAGAGCAACAGTCATCCAGCCCTGTGTTGCTGCTACGACGAATTCTGCGGTGCCGAGTTCAGATGTAACCGTACCAATCGACCAGGCCAGCACAATGATGATCAGTGCCGGCAGCATGGTGCGAATCCCGCCAAGCAAGGTATCCTCACAGGACTTCAGGCTCATCCCCTGAATGACCGCCAGGATGATGCCCACCACCGTCATGGCAAAAGCTCCCCAAGTAAGTGCCACAGATACATCTGTGTCGGCAAGTGCATCCATCAACGATTTCCCTTCTGCCCCGCCGCCGGAATACCACAGCCCCCAGATACTGACAGTAATTAGTGTCACCAACGGCAGGATGAAGTTCCATACACTGCCGTCCTTTTTATGCGGCTCTCCAAGATCCTGATCCACCGATGAAAGTGGCGTGGATCCCTCTGGAACCAACTTTCCTGTGGTGTGGGCCCGGTGCTCTGCTCTTGCCATCGGCCCAAAATCCTTGCCTGCAATGATCATCGGCACGGCCAGCAAACAGAGGATGGCATAAAAGTTCCAGGGAATCGACTGCAGAAAGGCGAAGTATGGCTCCGCTCCGACCAGACTCATGCTGGCAAATGCCGCCGCCACCAGTGAGACCTGAAAGCCGATCCAATCCGACACAGGGCCGATGGTCGCAATCGGGGATGCGGTGGAGTCGATGATATAGGCTAGCTTTTCCCGGGACACCTTGTATTTGGCCGCAATGTCCTTGGTGGCATTCCCGATGATGACTGAATTCACATAGTCATTGAAGAAAATCAGCAGCCCTAGGAAATACGGCAGGAACAGCACCCGCTTCTTAGTCGTCAGCCGTTTCTGCATCACCCTGATCAATCCTTCCGACCCGCCTGTCTTGAACATAAAGGCGGCACCGGTTCCAAGTAATGCCGTCATGACCAAAAAACGGGCATTCCATGGATCAACCATGACATCCTTCATCCAGGTGAAGGTCAGTCCAACTGCCGCAAAGGGATTACCCCCGGCCGCAATCAGCCCACCCACCCAAATACTGATAAACAAAGAAAACAGCACGCGCTTCGTCAAAATGGCCAGTACCACAGCAACAATCGGCGGTATAACAGATAAAAAGTCCACTAACTAAAACCCCCTTCTTCTTAAACTGTGCACGTCCACATCCAAAACCCTTAAAGAAATAGCTTGTTACATTTATATGTTCTAAGGCAGGGGGATAGTACTATAGGAAGCGGCCGTGGGAAGAAAATCGATGTCCCATTTGTCCTAGAATATACTGGATATTCAGTTTACAAAAAATTAACCATAAAAAAACTCCCCGTTTGTCACGGAGAGAGGCATTTCATCCAATATGAATCCTGTCATTCTTCATAATCCAGCATTGTATAGAATCCAAGTATAATAGTAGATAATCCCAGTCCGAATAAAATGCTGCCCATTACAAGAAAGTTGGTGGTATAGCTTTGCTCTCTCTTTTCATACGCGGAAGTCTCCACGGAGCCGCCCTGGGCGACCAGCCAATTTTCTGTAATAGAAATTCCTAGGTCGATGCTGAATACAATCAGCAGGAATCCAGTAATACCGAAGCATGCGCCCAGCATATATAACTTGCTTGTTTTTTCTTTTTTCACCTGACCCACCTCCACCACCAAATATGTCTGAACATACAAAACATTTTAACATGATGGAATGCTCACAAATAACCCCTGTTCCCGAGAAAATTCCTGCCTTTTATTCATAAGAAAAACCCCGCCTGTCCAGACGAGGTTCATCGTGCTTAGACAAGGAATAATGCTACCATAATGCCGATAGCACCGAATACAAAGGTGAAGGCCAGATTGGCAAGTGTTATCTTGTACGGATTCTGATAGGTGTTGATCGATGTCATCGTTACGGTTATCCCATAGGTTCCCGCTGCCGCCGTCGCCATGGCGGCAACAATAAGCACCAGCCCGATGGCCAACGGATTGAATACATCGAATAATGGATTCAGCACTTCGAGCAGGATGGCAATCGTCCCCACTGGATGAATACCGATCATGGCAAGGATGAAATAGGTGATGAGGATCAATAGCAGAACGACTGCCGGGTAATTCTCCATAGCCAGAAACGGCCCTTGAATGACACCGACAAGATCTGTCTGGCTCAACGCCCCTGAAAACAGGGACAAGGATATAAACAGGATGATAAAGTTCTGCATATGGCTAGTCTGATGTTTCCAGGCCGCCAAACCATCCCGCCGGAATGTCTTCCATTTCCGGATCAGAAGTGCCCAAATGGAAGAGAACACCGGAATAACCAAGGTCACGGTCAAGATGAAATTCAGCCCCATATAGTGGTTGACGATCAGAATCACTGCGAGGAACAGCACCAGCGCAAACATAAGCTTCATAATTTCCCTTATGACGCCCCCCATCGGTAGCGGAGGGACTTCCGGATTACTCTCTAAGTATGGGATGCTCCGGAAGTTTTTCCAGCCGAATAATAGATCCACCCCGAGCGCAAGAAAAGAAATCAGCAACAGCCATGGCAGATAGGTGAGATAGCTGACCCCTGTCCCCTCTATCGCCAAGGCAACAATAATTTCCATCGGGCTCCAAACAAGTGCCAGAGCAAACGCCCGTATCGTCGTTTTGTTGATGAAGGCATTGCGGACAGCCGTGTTCATTTTTCTCATATTCTCCATCAGCAGCTGCTGGGTTAGATTGATCGCCGACAGGTTCAGGAAGGTCATCAGTATGTATGTTGTTATCTGACTTTTCATATAAAGGTTTCCCAGGTTGCTTACATTGCCTTCCATCAACCCTTTGATCTGCTCGTCATAGCCGCCTGCTTTTACCACACTGTTAATGAAGGGCAGGACTGACAGGAAGGCCAGCATCAATAGATTCGATGTCAGATACAGGGGCAGTTCGGCAGCCGGGAGACCTGCGCTTATGTACATGATCAGTCCTATTCCGATGAAGGATCCGCCGAGAATCCGGAACAGTTTACTGGCCCAGATAAACGAAATCCCAAGCATCGGGATGGCTAAAACTCCGACTATATATTGCAGCCATGGAATCTCCAAAAATACATTGATAATATGTAAAACTAAGACTGCGGAATAATAGATATATAGTTTTTCCCTAATGCGCTGCTTCATGAAATTAACCTCTCTTTCTGCCATTACACCTATGATAGAGAGGTTTTCGGCAGGTGTCAATAACTGGCAAAAAGTCATACGCAGGGCTTTCTGCCCCCCCCCCTCTATTGGAACTGGGATACTTAGAAAAACTATAAGTGAATTTTATCCATGGATCTATTTCATCCAACTGAGTAATTTTTTGTAAAAAAAAGCACTGCATCCTGCAGTGCTCAGCTTGTAGAGAAACCCCGTGTTTTTCTACAAGCTTTTTTTCTTGCCTCCAGGAGCACGAACCATTCCCTTTCCGCGGACGAACGCCCGAGCCTCCTCGTGAAAACCCACACTGCGGGGTCTC